>QNAG01000190.1 GCA_003641415.1 Candidatus Zixiibacteriota bacterium
CTGATCTGGGCAGTCATCTGAGCCGCGAGCCGATCAGTCAACCGGTAGTACTCCTGCGCAAAGAACGACGCTACTTGTTTCTCGGCCGTATGGCGGTAGTACATGTGCTGGGGGGCGATATCATTGCTGACGTGCTCCGCCCAGACGACCTGACCCCAATGCTCTGAATCAAACAAGTAGAAGGAGCCACCAAATGAATGAGTCCCGTGTTCATGTTCGATGTCCAAACGTGGGTTCCAGCCATACTGGTTTTTCTTAACCCATTTCTGGGGCACAATGTCGCCATACTCTACCCCGCCGGTGACGGAGGTATCAATGTTGTACTCGGCGTACCCCCGACCCACCTTCAATTGTTCATAGTAACCCTTGCCGCGAATGTAATAGAATGTATTGCTTAGTGAGATATTATCACTGATCTCATATCTATTGTACAACTGATAGTGTGGCTGGTTGAAATTGTCAGTGTAGTTGCTGTAGGTCAGGTCGTCCCATCCGGGTATGCCGGGATTGGCGCGATGGTCATTCTTGAGCGTTTCGCGCCCGACACCGTAATAGGCCAAATGAGCACGGATCGGTCCGCCATAAATATGTAGTTCTGTAGTCATGCGGGGATCAAGCCGGGCTATTGAGAAATAGTACGACCAGCCCTCGTACCAACTGTTGTACCGATAGCCACCTGTTTTCTGTTTGGAAAAATGCCCACCAAACAACCAGCGACCGTCGACCAGACCCGATGAATACTCAATGCTCTGTTTGTAGATATCACTGACCGACTTGCCATTGGAAGTATACTCTCCATATCCAGCTGTAAGTGTTACCTGACGTTCACGGCCGAAGCCGGTCGTGACTATGTTGATGGCCCCTCCAAAGGAAGCATCGCCGTACAATGAGTTCCCTACACCGCGCTGCACCTGGATATCGGTGATATTGGACGCGAAATCCGGCAGATCAAAGAAATACGTGGCGTGGTCTTCGGGATCGTTGAGCGGGACACCGTTGATGTAGGTGGCAATACGTTTGTCGTCAAAGCCGCGTATCCGCATATACGAATACCCTAGCGACGACCCGGCATCTGAATAAGTGTACAGATTTGGAGTTGCTTTCAGTAACAAAGGAAACTCACCTACGGTGTAATCGCGCTCGATTTCCTCCTCGGTTATATTCTCAAAAGCGATTGGTGTGATACCAACAGCAGCCCTGTTAGCACTTACAATGATGGGACTTAGTTTGTAACATTTCCGCTTTAGAACTACTTCAGTCGGAATCTTGTCAATTTGGAACTGGCGTGACTGATAGCCAACCGACGAGAAAGTCACGCGCTTGATACCTTTAGCGATTTCGAGAAGGAATTGACCATTGATATCTGATAACGTTCCCTCACCGGAAACATTAGTCGAGACGGAGACCCCTGCCAGGGGTTCGCCGTCGGAGTTGGTGATCTGCCCAATTATAGTCTCCGCACTGACAGCGGGAACAACCAAGAGGAGCAGGATCATCAGGGTGAACAGGTTTCTCATGACAGCAACCTCGCATTAAACGTTAACGCTTTAGCAAGATTCCGTCCTGAATCGAAAGGAGTACCGGTCTCGGCACAAGGGGATGCGGTCAACATCTCCGTTTCCCTACGCCGGTATTACCCGGATCAGGTCAAGGGGGTATATTCTCAGGCGGCTTTTTTCGCCACCCCCAACGGAACAGTTATTTCTGTTTGTAATAATGTATTAAAGTCTTGTTGGGTCAAGAATTATTATTCTGGAGAAATCTGACTGCTGATGGAGATTCAGTACTTCCCACAAAAAAACCGCCGCCGCTGCACAAGGCAACGGCGACGTTTACGATGGGTGCCTACAATAAAGAGGTCACACAATTGGAGAGTGGTTGCTGTCACTCTCCAGGTATATCTTCATCTTCCTCATTTATGCCCTCAGCTAGTTCAATCCGATCCAGTTCCCTGCGTAGCAATTCCTGATAATCACCCAGTAATCGCAATTTGTTGCTGAAAGCTTCCGTTCTTGAAATAGCTCCAGCAATGCGCTGCTTGGTTTTCACTATTGATCGGGCTTTCTTAAAGTCGACCCGATTATCCCAAGTCTTGGCATGTATCTTCCCGGTGCCATCATTTCCCAAAGACTTTTTAGCATAGTTGCTTCCTGATTTTTCCCATTCCTTCTCACACTCGTCTATATACTGGTATGACCACCCAAGATCGGCCTTAATGATTTCCATAATTTCTTCTTGCCGTTGAAATACTAAATTGCGATCCCCCTTCAACGTAGCATCGTGCCACAGATCTACAAAATGGGCTAATTTAACCAAGGTAGCAGCAGTCTGCCTGATTTCCCTCCGATCCTGTTTAACCTGAGTCAAATCATTCCATGTTTCAACCGACTCTTCGCCAGCCAATGTGCCACCTGCAATTAGAAGGATTACCCCACCTATAATCATCGTTGTCTTTAAGCTCATATCGTCTCCTTTTGAAACACTTGCACTTGATGTTATGAATAATCATAATCTGTGCCGACCAGAAACTCCCACGTATATGCATGATTTTAATGATAACCATAAGTGAGAATATAGGAGAATCAGGATATTGTGGGGATTTCCTCCCATAAGCTACTTGGGATATCATTTTAGAAATTAACTTTAATAAATCAGATTCATCTTAAAAGAAAGCCATAGAAAAGTCTTATAACTTTTCTGCTTAAAGAAGTTTTAACTTGTCTTGAAACGTCATTACAAACAATATTTTATTATGGCTTTATTAGCACAGACAGACAAATGCCCTTTTTGTAAAGAGACGATTACAAAGGGTTCCACTATATGCAAACACTGTGGTTCAATGATTCCTCCCCCAAAAAAGAGTACATTCATAAAAATGATTAATACGTTTCGGACCGGTTTTTTGGCCGGTATCCTATTTAGCATCTTAATGTACTACTTATTATTCCGCAACTTGATATGAATATCAGCTTGGTTAGCGACTTACAATTACTGATACAATTCGTTGCCCATCAAGCTTCTCAACAACGAACTCCAGTCCATACCATTTAACAACTTGCCCTTCACGGGGGACTGAACCCACCAGATCATATATAAGTCCACCAACCGTATCATAGTCACCCTGTTCGTAGTCCGTTTCCAGACGATCCTGCAAATCATCAACAAGAAGCCCAGCATCTACAAGGTAGCGACCGTCCGGAAGTACCGAAAAATCTTCTTGCTCTTGGTCGTGTTCATCCTGGATTTCACCAAATATCTCTTCAATAATATCCTCTAATGTAACCAGCCCAGCAACTCCACCGTATTCATCTACAACCATCGCTATATGCAACTGTTTTTCTTTGAATTCACGCAGAAGATCACCGATTACTTTAGCCTCTGGAACAAAATATGGCTCCCGCAAAAAGTCGGTTATGACAAATTTCTCTCCTGGTTCAGGGAGATTATTGAAGAGGTCCTTAACATACACCAAACCAATGATCTTGTCTATGGATTCATCATAGACTGGATACCGTGAGTGACCGTCCTTTAATACCATCCGACGAATATCACTGAAAGTCATCGTTTTATCGATAGCCGTTATTTGAATACGCGGCACCATAATCTCTCGTACTACAGTCTGATCAAGAAGAAATATCTGGCCAATCATCTCTTTCTCATCATCTTCTACGATGGTTTCGCTGATACCGGCTTGCTCGGCCAGAGTTTCAATGGCTCGTCCTACAATTTCCTCTTTCTCTTCCTCTGTAACCTTAGTATCGTCTGTGAGCTTATGCAGGATGCTTTGATAAAATTTAACTAACGGATAAAACAAGTAGTATACAAAAAATATAAACCACAAATACTTCGTCATACGCCGGTTTATAGCTTTGCGTGAGGAACGGCGTGGGAGATATTCTATAACCATAAGATAGATTAACCACATCACTGCCAATCCAACTATGGATATAAGCAGGCCTGGTATCTTTTCAGAAATACATAGCTTTTTCAGGATGTGATATGAAATAATACTTATGATCATTAGAGCAAACGATTTATAGATAGTAGCGATTTGAATAAACGTTTGGGGATCTTTTGCCAGTCGGCAAAGAAAGTTGTATCGCATTCCGGAAATATTTGAGTGAAGAGAACTAAGATCATCAGGATCAATGTTTACAGCTAACGAATATCGAGTAATCAAATAGGAGGAAACAAGGGCAACAAGTACAATCAACCCGTTTAACAGCTCAAGCATGGTACTGTCCTCCCGCCGCTAACAGATACTGTTCTTCAAGGGACTGCATCTTCTGACGTTGACTGGTTGTCTGATGATCATAGCCAAACAGATGAAGGAATCCGTGACAAGTCAACCTAAGCAATTCCTCGGACAGGGTAGTATCGTACTGTTTCGCCTGACGGAAAGCAGTAGGGATAGCGATGTATATCTCCCCGAAGATGCTATCCATATCTTCTGGCTGATCAAGGTTGAATGAAAGTACGTCAGTGACACTATCAATACCTCGAAATTGGCTGTTAAGCTTACGAAGTTTGCTATCAGTAGTCATTATCAGATTTATCTGTCCTTTGTTCCCTTTTTTGCTCTCCGTTTGAATCACCTTATTAAAAAGTGACTCAATTTGCCGGCGCGGCACGCGTACTTTCGTCTGCTTAAAGATATTCAGTTTCATTGCACTTCGTCATCAGTCAATTTCTGCGGATACTCAACTCGATGATGAAATGTGGCAATCAGAACTTTCGCAAATGCCTTTTTTATCTTAGCCAAATCTCGCAGCGTAAGCGGACACTGATTAAGTTCTCCGGACTGGAAACGATCATTGATAATGCGCTGGATCAGGGAATCTATCCGTGCGGGGCTAGGATGGTCCAGAGTCCGGCTGGCTGCCTCTACAGCATCAGCCAGCATGGCTATTCCTGTCTCCCTGGTCTGAGGTCGCGGCCCGGGATACCTATATTTGTCAATGTTGCTCGGCTCTTCTCCTTGTTTGAGAGCTTTATCGAAGAAATAGCTTTGTACCATTGTTCCGTGGTGTTCCTCTACAAAATTGAGGACATCATCAGGAATATCAGACGCCTCACCCAATTGTCGACCACGCTTAACGTGGGAGGATAATATCAGCGAAGACATAGACGGGGTAAGTGATTCATGCTTCGATTTGACACTTAGTTGGTTCTCTACGAAATACTCAGGGATTTCCATCTTGCCGATATCGTGGTAGTATGCTCCAACGCGAGCGAGAAGTGAGTTCGCCCTTATAGATTCCGCAGCAGCTTCCGTAAGGTTACCAACTATGATAGAGTGCTGGTAAGTTCCAGGAGCCTCGACTGCAAGACGTTTCAACAAGGGGTGGTTGAGGTCGGATAACTCCAGCAGGGTGATATCAGTCGTGATTCCAAACAATGATTCAAACACAGGAAGCAAACCGATAGTCAACAGGATAGACACGAATCCATTGGCAAGCCCAAACATCACTTCTGTAAGAATTTCCATTGGAGGAGTTACTTTCAGATTCTCAACCAGAAGAATGAATAAGGCACAGGTCAATGACGTAATTAGCATAATACGAAAGAAATGCGCTCTACGACGTACTTGCCGTGACGCCAGAGAAGCGACCGTACCAAGCACAACGGTCA
>QNAG01000191.1 GCA_003641415.1 Candidatus Zixiibacteriota bacterium
ATTTCCCAGTGTGGTAAAACCTTGAAATCCCTCTTTGATATTTCTCCCCAGGTCCGTTTAACCACATTAGCCGATTCATCTTTTCCTACCGGCGCCAACTCGTTTGGGATATTCGGTATCCATGAGAGGGCGGTGTTGAATTTTTCTTCGGTTTCGCGTAGTTGTTTATCCAAAGCAGCAATTCTCTGCCCCACTTCACGCATAGCCGCCACAGCTTCATCGGCTGGCTCACCCATCTTCTTCTTCTTACCAATTTCTGCTGACACCCGGTTGCGTTCGGATTTCAATGCTTCGACTTGATGGATAAAATCGCGACGGAGTGAATCCATCTTAAGAATAGCATCAATATCCGATTTGTCATTCTTACTGGCTATTCCGGCTTTTACTTTCTCGGAATTCTCTCGTATATATTTCAGATCTAACATGCTCTTTCCTGTATTGTCAGCACTGTTTCTTAGTCAGTGATATGTTTATAGTTCCAACAATTATATAAAATTGAATAGCCTAAGTCAAAGGCAGCTTATACTTGGACAAACCACTTTTTCAACAGCTCGGACAGTTCTGGAACTTACCCTCAAGAATAGTCGCTTGCCCCCCCTTACAAAACTGCTTGCTTTTTCCGAGAATATATATAAATTATTTGGCTGTGGTTGTGAAAGGAGAATAGAAAGACAATGGCAAAAGTTTGTGCAATATGCGGTAAGAAGCCGGTCGCCGGAAACAATGTTTCCCACGCCCATAATAAAATCAAGCGCCGGTTTATGCCCAACCTTCAGAATGTCCGGGTACTGGTTGACGGTGTCCCTAAAAAAATCACTGTTTGTACTTCATGTCTAAAAGCCGGTAAAGTAATCAAAAACGTCCGTGGGCGTCGGCGTCCTCCAGAAGCTGCAACGGAGCAGAAGTAAGGATGATACGACCCACCTAAGATGTTGGACAACATGATTGGTGAACCACTTGATTATGTGGAAAGCTATTTGATTAGGTTCTCAAAGGCCGCTCAATTGAGCGGCCTTTTGCTGTGCGGGGACGGGGTCAGTGCTTGAGAAATGTTGTTGAACCTCTGGCAAGAAGTCCCAAAAGACGCTATTCACATCCCGCGTATGGGCTTGTTGAAAAAGTATCCTAAGTGCAATTTTGTCGAGAGTGCGGTTTTGAGAACGGGCGACGTAAAGCCGCCCTCATGGTAACGCTGACTGGGCTTTTTCAACAGCCTGTTAGAGCGGGATGGAGTCCGCCGCCGCGGAGTATCTCGTCAAGCTCATCCCCCTAAGCACCCGCGAGGTGGTTGTTGGAGCTTCAAATCCTCCCGCCGCTATTATACATTATTGGAAAATGGTCGGGGGCAGGTCATACGTTTCAGCAACGGCAGAAGTGGGAAGACAAGTCTAAGCCTTTACGGGACGGCCCAATAAGGCAGGTTCATTAAGCGAAATAAACGTGCGCCTTCCTTCTGTCCGATAACACAGTTTTCCTTCACGGGCCAGCCAGCCCAGTCCTTGATAGGTGATTGCGTCCTTTGCTTTTATCATCTTGGAAATTTGACTTATGGGCAGCTCTTTTTTCTCATCCAGCGCGTGCCAGATATTTCCAGCAACTTCACCAATATCCTGCGACATGGTTCTATTCTCCTTGATTTGACTGTTTACATTATGTATCGGCAGCGGAGCCTTTTCACATTAGTGATCAATCAATGCCCTTGTCTGAACCTGATTTTAATGGACAATTTCGTGGGTTTTTCGATGGCTAATCCCTTGCCAAGCAAGACAATATGACCTACCCCTATATTCCTGACTAGTCTATAATTCAGTACTGGGGAATAGGTTGAGAAATTGAACACAAATGGGCCAGCCTTGCCACCGCGGCGGTGCATAATTTTGACATATACCTCTTTCTAACAGTTTTCTAACAAAACTAGCAAGGACAGTAGATAATAAGGGGAAACACCAGACACCGTGTTCCTCATAAGTAATTGCTATTACTACAGGTTAATGTCTGGCGCTTTCTGTTGTTTGGACTATTGAACAGTCTCATAAGTCCGCCACCGCGGATCAGACAGATGACATCTGAAAGCTTCAAATCCTCTCCCCGCCACCAAATCTAAGCTCCTGAGACGTAATGGTTTCAGGGGCTTCTTCTTTGAAAAAACAGCCTTCGGCTGCCGGATTTTCTAACAGTTCCGATTGTCCGTAATTCGCTAAGAAAAGACTTGGATAATCACTGTCCTTCATATACATTTGCTTTGAGAGTCAGTCGGACTGATCAGTCAGCCCCCCCCAAGACTCTATAATGTCTTACACAATGGCAACAGATAACAGACGAGTTGGATTCGTCTGGTGAGCCCGCCTGTGGGAAGCCGCGAGATTACGACCAAATTTGTCTTGGGACATCTCGAACGAAAAGACAGAGGTTCTTTTGTAAAGAACGGAGTCATTGAAAGAACGTAAAGGAAGTAAATAAACGTGTCCAAGGTTCATGCAACTATGCCACTGCTATCTGATTCTCATCGAAGCATCGAACCGGTATTCCTGCTTCGAAACAAATCGCGGTACGTACTTGGCATAGTCGAAGAGGGTGTCTCCTGCCGAAACAGTTGCTGTGACCTGCGGGTAAAGAAACTTCTCAATCAACTTGATAGAACGGTTTCCATATCATCGCATCTTGATGTAATGAAGCTCACACGTAATATAGCAATTAATACTTGATTACAGAAGAGGAAAGAAATTGAAAATAACAATCATTGGTGCCGGAAATGCAGGTTTGTCGCATGCGGCAATGATAACCAAACAAGGTCATCAAGTTACAATTGTAAAAACAACTCGTCTGATGTACGATGACACCTTTGACGTATTGAGCCGGACAAAACAAATAGAATATGAGAAGGATGGCGAAAAGGGGGTAGTTAGTATTGAAAAAGCTACCCGAGATATCCCTGACGCCGTTTCTCAAGCAGACGTAATCTTCATCTTGACGCAAAGTATCGCCCACGAAAGTCTTTCCGAACTGATCTCGCCTCATCTGCGGAGCGGACAGATTCTGCTTGTCTCACCGGGCTATGCCGGAAGCTTCTATTTTTCGACAAAATGCAAGGGGAAAGGCGTTGTGTTTGCCGAAGGTGAATCGATACCTTTTGATTCCCGAATTACCGCTCCGGGCAAGGTTAGCATTTGTTTCGAAAACATTCGGAACCCTATTGGAGTTTTCCCGTCTGAAAAAACTGATGAGACTCTTAAGATTTTGCAGGAAATAATTCCCAGGTTTACAGCCAGGCAGAATGTCTTGGAATCAGCTTTTCACAATCCAAACCTTATTGTTCATACTGTCGGAACAATAATGTCAGTTGCTCGAATTGAACACAGCAAAGGAGATTTTTGGATGTATAGAGAGTCCTTTACACCTACAATCATGAAATTAGTCGGGGATCTGGATGCAGAGAAGATAGCGATTCTGGAGTATTTCGAATTGCCGACTCAGAGCTTCGGGGAATCATTCCAGTTCCGAACATACGATGATCTCAGTGCGGATCCGATGGAAGCTCTTCGCCACTACGCTCAATACGGGTCGCCTAAGGGACCTGTTGACGCGCAAACACGCTATATCACCGAGGACGTTCCGATGGGTCTGTGCTTCATGTCTTCAATCGGAAGAAAGGCAAACATCCCCACTCCTGTATGCGATGCACTAATCTCTATCACATCCGCGATGCATCAAAAAGATTACTGCGCAGAGGGAAGAACACTTGGCCAACTTGGCATTGACCACTATTCCGTCGGTGAACTGAAAAACATCCTTAAGAAGGGTTTTCCACCCGATGCCTGACGTCGACTCTGTGGCGCTAGCCGCCAATAGAGGGAAAGTCAATCCAATATTGACATACACCTCTTTCTAACATTTTTCTAACAGGACAATCAAGAACAACAAAGAACTGCTTATAGGCACAATATCTTCCATGGAAACGGGTGACTTTTTGTAGACAAACAGAGTACGAAGTTTTATATTAAAAAAATTACACTTAAGTTCCTATAAAGGACATTCAATATTGAGAGTATTAAAGGAAGCATCTTACGTTGGCTCCATAGGAATCATCGTTGCTATCATTTCAATTATAAGTCTGAAAAACGAGATAACAATCGGTCCCGTAATACTCGGATTGGGACTATTGCCATTATTGGGCATTATTCTTTCGAAGCGCAAATTGGCATCTTCTATACCGGATTTTATTTTTGGTTCAATTGACACAGGATTGTTGGTCATTCCCGCCATCGCAGGTGCAAAGTTCTTTGGCATCGTTGGTGCTATTGCGGGCGGTATTATTGGGGACGCGATTACTGATGCTGTTGCAGGTTTTTTTGAAGGAGAAATAGCCAGATGGTTACGGGAACATGGTATACATGAATATAGAGACCCGATATCAACTTCTCTGGGAAAGATGTCTGGCTGCCTCATTGGTGCGGGGATTATCTTGACATTAGCATCGTTAATTGGCGTTTCACTTAAACAATAATGGATACATAATGACATTATTGTGCGCTGTCCTTTCTAACAGTTTTCTGACAAAACGAGCCAAAACAGCAGATAATAAGAAGAAACACTAGACACTGTGTTCCCTATAAGTAATTGATATTACTACCTGTTAGTGTCTGGCGCTTTCTGTTGTTTGGACTATTGAACAGTCTCATAAGTCCGCCACCGCGGATCAGACAGATGACATCTGGAAGCTTCAAATACGCCCGCCGCTATTAATCTGTTCCGCTGATCATGATGAAATAGTTTTTCTCACAAATAGACAGTTGTATTGCAAAACAGAGAACTATTTGATATCTTTCTCAGAAATAAAATGGAGAAAATATTATGACTTCTATCAATATATATGATTTCATCAGTAAGATTGAACTTTTCAAAGACCTTACCGAGGAAGAACAGCATCTTCTGACAGAAAGCATTGAGATCGCCGATTACGAACCCGGCGCTCTTCTATTTGAGGAAAATAGCCCACGCCGTAATGTCTATTTGGTCTACGATGGCGGTATAGAGCTGTTTAAGACTACTCCGTTTGGAGAAGAAAAGCGCCTGCTTTGTTTCGACCGACACAGTTTTCTTGGTGAAGGCACCCTGATGGACGATTATCCGCATTCTACATCAGCCCGTGCTTTGATTCAGTCCAAACTGTTGATAATCAGCCGTGATTCTTTCGCCCTATTGTCAGAAAGCCAGCCACAGATTGCGATGAAAATACTGTCTCGTGTGGCTCGTGTTATCTCCCGGCGGCTCCGTCAAACCAGCACCCAAATGGTTAGCGCTGCTGCTCAGTATGTTTCCGGCCGTACCCGTCAAGAGCACGATCTGCTGGGCGAGCGCGATGTTCCCGATGAGTTCTACTATGGCATCCAGACTCTGCGAGCGCTTGAGAATTTTCCTATCAGCAATGTCTCGCTAAACCATTTTTCAGTTTTGATCGAGGCTATGGCTATGGTGAAATTAGCTGCCGCAAAGGCTAACTATGATTTGGGTTTACTGGACAAGGAAATTGCTGATGCTATAATTAGCGCCTGTCGTGACATTCTTGGTGGTCAATTGCATACCCATTTTGTTGTCGACATGATTCAGGGCGGCGCAGGCACTTC
>QNAG01000192.1 GCA_003641415.1 Candidatus Zixiibacteriota bacterium
ATATTTAAATGGTCTGTGCTAACGAGATATTTAAGCATAACTGAGTTGGTGCTGAATATAGTCGTAATCAGTTCTAGATTCAAACGGGCAATTAATTTTGATCTGATAATCATGAAGGAAAGCAATATTTCTGTATATCTATAACTTGATGATTAGAAGTAGGCAGTTATTATATTATAATTAGCATTGACAAATGTTTTTATTTGTCTTATGTGTGTCTCGTGCGCAAGTATTCTCTGTGTGAGAGCGGGGGAGGGAACCATCCGACCTATTATGTTTAAGGTCGGTTTCACTTTGTAAATTACCTCCACTGCTTAATTTTTTCATCTGTTTTTTGGATTTCTTTAGTAAAGGAGTTAAGTTTATGCGGCACATTTATTTGTTGGTTGTTTCATGTTTGGTGGTGACAGTTATGACTCTGTCAGGGTGTGGAGGTGGTGGCAGTGGTGGTGGCAGCTCTTCCGGAACCTCGGGGGTGACTCTTTCAACAAGCAGTGGTCTTGTTGCTGATGGCTACCTGCGTGGAGCTAAAGTCTGTTCTGATCAGAACGATAACAAGCGTTGTGATCCTGGGGACCCAACGACTACAACAGGTCCTGGAGGCGTCTATACACTTGAAGGTGCCGATCTGGATCAATATCCGATTATCGTTGAGGTTGCAGGGGATGGGTCTGTTGTCGATGAAGATCCAAATATTGGTCGTGTGACTACAGGTTATCTGCTGTCAACTCCACCGGGAAGACCAGAGTTCATAAGTCCTCTGACAACGATGGTTCAGCGCCAGCTGGAGCAGAATCCTGCATTATCTGTTGATGATGCTGAAGAGGTTGTTCGAGCACAAGTTGGGGGCGGTGATAAAGTTGATCTTTTTGAAGATTTTGTTGAACAACAAGAATCGGGATCCCCTGTAGCCGAGAATTATGCACGACTTCATTTTGTTGCGCAGGTTGTTGCTTCAACCCTGGGTCAGATGCGAGAAGAAATTGAAGATGTTGCTGCAAGCGGTAACTTTGATGACGATGATTTAGATGAACTTGCAAAAATAGTTGTCAATCGAGTTTTGGAGCGTCTGGATGAAATAGCGGATGAGGTTGATGAGCAGGTTGCTGCTGATGATTTCGACCCAGAAGGGTTCAGTCCTGTGCAGGTTGCCAGTGGCGTTGTAACTTCTTCAATGGAAGAGGCTCCGGTTACACCTGAAACTTTGGCTGCTGAGGTTGAAGAAGCTGCTGTTGAAGTCGTTGTTGGGTCTGTCCAAGAGTTACTTGACGGTGATGGTTGGCACTGGGTTGATTTTGAAGGGGATGACGATGGCAGCTTTGAAGTCCAAACCGGGGTTATTACTTCTCCTACTGCCGGCACTTTTCATGAAGATGAGTTTGTTTTTGATTCGGAAGATCGGGAATGGCAACCAGTATCGGATGATGAAAATTCTGGGTACTATCTGACTGCAACAGGCTGGGTTTATGCCAGTGAAGTTCCTGATCAGGTGACCTATAGTGATGATGGAATTACAACCTTATATAATACCGTTAGTGGCGAGAGTATGTCAGTTTCTCTTTCTGAACTTGAGGTTACAGCAGCCTATCTTTCCCGTTATAAGTCTGAAATGGACCCTATATTGAATGGCGCCAATCTGGATGCCCCTCCCGCTGACGCCAAGGCATATAGCCTGGTGATGCGCTGGTTGACTGATTCTTATAGCTATGATGATGACGATGATTATGTCACTTACTGGAATGCTCAGACGGAAACAAAAGTCTATTTCTATGATGACTTACCGGTCGCCTTTGCAAAAGGAAGTGATAACTCGCTGTATATTAGCCATGGTTGTGCTCTACAATTCGGTGATGATGGCACAGTTGATATTCTTGACGGTCGGGGAAGTGTCGTCGATTCTGGAACTTATGAAGAAAAGACTGTTTATAATGTCGAGCTTCTCGTCCTCGATTTGCCGCCAGCAATTATGACAGCAGCTGATTTTGAGGGACAACCAATCTTCGTAGAACTTAATGATGGGATCAAGGTTGGTCATTTTTATCCTGCAAATTATATGTGGCCGGTTGAACTTCAAGATCATGTTTTTAATAAGAGTGCTATGGATTATATTTTGGCTGGATTTGAAAATTCTCTATCTGAAATTCCTTTTGCCTATGTTCAGTGGCGTACTCAGGAAGATCCCGTTAATGATAGAGTTAAGGCGTGGATGGATCTTCCCATGCTCACAACTTATGGTGATGTCGTCGACATTAAGCTCAAAAATGCGGCAGGTGCTGTTGTTGCTTCTGTCTCTGGTGGGGAGTTGCGTCCAGATGAGATCGGTTCTTCATACCGGTTTCTTGATTATTCAACGGTGAGTCCCTCCACTTCTACCTCCCCGGAGTTAGGCTATTGGGCAACTCTTCCATCAGATTTTCCTGCTGGAGATTATACCTATGAGTTAGAACTGGTCGGTGGGATTTTTAGCCAAAAGACGGTTCATTATGAATCTCATCGTAGTATGCCCGTTATTCCTAGCGCAACAATTGAGCCTGTCTGGAATGATGATGGTAGTCTGACGATCACTTGGGGAGATCCTGACAGCGATGCTGATTGGAACTTAGTCGACAGATTAAGGATTAATATTCGTTCATTGACTAGCCCGGCGTACAAGGCCGTTCTGGTTAATCTTTCACCCGACCATGAAAAATCTTTTACTGTCTCAGCTGCCAATTTAAACGGTTTCTTCACTCCCGAAGAGTTGGAGCATCTTTCAATCCATATGCAGACAAGAGCCTATGACAGCGTCTATGACACGAACTATGCTCGTGGTAAATCTGATAGCATAACGTTGGGGGATCCTGTTCTTCCGTTTGCCTATATTCAATGGCGTACCTATGAAGATAGTAGTGAGAATAAGGTGCGCACGTGGGTGACTTTGCCTATTGAACTCTCCTATGATGATGTTGCCGCTGTCCGTATCGAGAATTCGCAAGGTGGAGTTGTTGTCTCATTGGCTGGTGGGGAGTTGAGACCTTCTACCGTTTCTACGTTCCGCTACTTGGATTGTTTTTCTGGGGTCTGCTCTGGGAGTACTTCTTCCGACGCAGGATACTACGCGACGTTGTCTGCAATACCAACGGGTGTCTACACGTATGTTTTGGAGACGACTGACGGTGGTATTCTTGAAAAAGACGTCTATTATCTGCAGGAAAGGAGTTTACCCGTTATTGACAGTGCAACCGTTGAACCGACCTGGAATGGCGATGGTAGCCTGACGGTCTCTTGGGAGAATCCATCAACTGATCTGGCGTGGGGTGCTGTTGAGAAACTACGCCTTAACCTGCGTAGCTTTGAAGCGCTGAATACCAAGCAATTTATGGTTAACCTTCCTCCTACTGCTGATACTTTTACTATTCCAGCTCAAGAACTTTCAGGGTATTTTACCGACAGTGAATTGGAACAATTGAAAATAGCAATGCAAACCAGAGAGTACGAAGATACTTTCAATACCAATTATGCTCGGGGTGTTTCTGAAGAGGTGAATTTCGGAGATTTCTCTATATTTGCTTATGTTCAGTGGCGCTCTTATGAAAACAGTAGCCAGGATAAAGTCCGGGGGTGGATTACGCTGCCCGGTGATATCTCCTATGATGATGTTGAAGATATTCAACTTAAAGATTCTTCTAACCAGGTAATTGCTTCGGCGACAACGGGGGAATATCGGACTGATGGCTATTACGAAACCGATCATGTGATCAATTGCCTCTCCGGGACATGTTCTACATTTACTGACGTAAGCGGAGGATACTATGCTACCCTTCCAGACAATATTCCAACGGGTGTCTACACGTATGTTTTAAAGACGACTTGGGGGGAGACCAGAGAAAAAGAAGTTTATTATGATGTCCATAAGCATTTACCCGTTATTCCAGTAGCTTCAATAAATACAATTTGGAATTCGGATGGGACCTTGTCTATTGATTTTGATCGCCTAACAAGTGATTCTGATTGGGATGAAGTTGATCAAATTCGGATCAATGTTAGTGTCGGTTCAGGTGAAAGAATCGTCGTTAAGCTCCCCCGTGATTTTGCTGGTGCTTTTACGATCGGTGCCGAAGCATTTGAAGGTTTTACGGATGAGCAGAAGGCTGCTCTTGAGGTAAGCATGCAAACTCGAGCATATGATGATACCTACGATACTAACTATGCACGTGGCTTGACTACTGCCCCGACGTTTTTAGAGTACGATGGGGTGACAGAACATTACGATAGGCTTTATGACCATTCTAACGGCGTTGTTGTCGGTCCCGAAATCGATATTGTTTCCGCTACTGTTTCGGTTACTGCCTCCGATATTGTCATTAATATCGATATGGCTGGGGACGTTGAACATATCGACTTGTCTAATAGTCATGAACATTACTGTTGGAGGGCTTTTTTTGATATTGATGGCGATTTGGATGCCCAGTTTGTCGATGGCCATTTTGATGAGGATGATTTTGGTATCGCGATTTTCCGTGAAGGTAGTGAGATAAGTGGGTCAGGAGTTGAAACGATTTCTTGCCATAGCGAGTATGATGATGACTATACTGATATAGATGACAGTTGTAGTTCGTCCTTTAGTGGCAATAGAGTCACTATAACTCTGGATAAAGAAGACTTTATTTCTCACCATTCTTCTTATTTTGATATCAATCAAATCACCCAGAATACGCGGGTGAGGATAAATAATTTTTACCATGAAACTGAAAATTCTGATTATCTGACCGATGTTATGCCAAATGGCTGGTAGGAGGTAGCATAAAAATTGGAGACTAAAGAAGCCGGCTTTTGTCGGCTTTTTTAGTCTCTGGGTATTTTCCTTAAGATAAAAAAAATGTAATAATTATTTGTTAAATTGTGTATAATTATACTTCTTACTGAAATGAAGTATGGGTGTTTCTTTTGGTTCTTAATCCTATTGGCTCGATTGCTGTGCAAATTGATCTGCAAAGAGTATTAAATTACCTATTATTAGTTCTGTCTATTGTCGGTGGAATAATATCGGGGCTGATGGCAGGGCGCCTAGTTGACCTGTCATTGGGGGGTGATGTTGTCTTAGCCTCCAATCTGGTGTCGCAAAAGATGGTAGTGCATCAGCTAAAGAAAGATGATTTTCAGATTATTTTAAATAGAAATCTGTTCGACTCTTCTGCGGGTGGTGAAGCTGCTGAACATGTTGACCTTTCATCGACTGTGATAGCTGCAGAGAGTGGTAAGGCAAAGGCTAATGTGGTTGGGGATTTGGTATTGCTTGGAACTGTTGTTGCTGAAGATGACTCTTTTGCTTTGATTAGAGTGGGAAACAAGTCTGGCACTTTCAAATTAGGTGAGGAGTTGGCTTCCGGGGTGGTGGTCAGCGAAATTGGTCGTAAATTGGTGGTTTTAACGGATCATGGTGTTCGCCGTGAACTACAGTTGAAACAACATAAAGTGACTCATGCTCAGCGGGTAAAACAACGGAACCCTGCTTCCGGAAAACAAGGGATTGTTGCGGTTGATGAGAACAGCTGGAGAATTTCAAAAACTGTGGCCGATAATGCACGGGCTAATTTAAACTCACTTTTGCAGACCGCACGAATGATTCCACAG
>QNAG01000193.1 GCA_003641415.1 Candidatus Zixiibacteriota bacterium
GAATGATTCGGGATATAAAGTAGAATGTGATGTTAAGCCAAATGACATTAGAGATTGGCTTCCCGGCAAGAAGAAGCGAAAGAAACTGGAACGGATTCTAAATATGTGTATGCCCGGAAATCTCGAGTATAGTATTAAAATTAGAGTCAAGCAAGAGCCTTCCGTATTGGGGACTACATCGAAAACGGCATATCTCGGTTTTGGAACA
The DNA here is from genome assembly GCA_003641415.1 of Candidatus Zixiibacteriota bacterium. Classification (GTDB taxonomy): domain Bacteria; phylum Zixibacteria; class MSB-5A5; order GN15; family FEB-12; genus B120-G9. The sequence continues at coordinate 209 of QNAG01000193.1, forward strand.
TATCTTTCGAGTCACAATTTACGAACAGGAAGTCAACAAGCTTGACAATGATTGTTGAAAGTGGTAGACTCTAAAAATATGCAATTGAGGCAACATAATGGGCGACTTGAACTTAAATTCTGTTAACTGGCAGGACGGGATGCTGATTACTCAACAGCATCTTAAAGACCAGGAGAAGTACTTCGAGGAACTGGCCCGATGGTACACTCTGCAAGCAGGTGACGGATACGGATTAGTAAGAAAATCGACCGATGGCCGAGAGGCACTGGCTATGGATATCTCTGTCACTGGTGATCATTTGCGTGTTGAAATCACTCGTTGCCAGGCTATTACTCAGGACGGCAAGGTTATAGAAATAAATGACATCAATCGGAACCAGGCCTGGGCTGAAACGACTTTGAGCGGTTCGTCGATTGCTGTCTACATAGGAATTGACCTCCAGTCTAAAATACAGGTGGGTGATCCTGATCCATCCGAAGATATCCCGCGTGTTCCTTATTTGGCTTATGCCTATTCTTTGCACTTAGGACAACCTCCCAACCTGCCAGTTGGGAATTACCTGCAAGTGGCGGAGCTGATGGTAACCGGTAATGACGTCAGTCAGAACATGAACTTCTATCCGCCATGCGTGACGTTATACGCTCACGAAGGACTGAATAATCGTGCCGGTGAATTTCGTAACAGGCTCGAGAATCTGTTGTCCCTTTGTTCGCGTGCTCATATGGCTGTCTCATCCGGTGGTTTGCTGGCTGGTGAAAAAACTGAACTTCAAGTCGCTTTCAAAGAGACCGTTTTTCAGTTTGGTTTTTACCTGTCATCTTCGCTTGACGAATTTGAGATGGGACGCAATGCCTCACATCCGTTGGTAATGGTCAATTTTTTCAAGAAGCTCTTCCGCGTGTTTACTACCCTTATGAATTTTCATCCGGGATTAAAAGACCTTCTCAACGAGAAATTCTTTACACATGACCTGAAGTCTGATATAGGAACCTTCATTTCATCTGTAGATAATTTCCTGCTCTCAAAATACAATCATCAGGGACTCGGGGAGCATCTTCGCACAATCGATGAAATACTAACGGTTGTACATGGCGTATTAGGTTTCCTGGCTCAGGTTAAAAAGGATCAACTCGGTGAGCAAGCTGTAGCTACTGATACTGTAACCTATATGGGAAAGACATATCGGGGGGTTGAGTATTCGGAGTGCCGTACAGAACAAGCGTCAGGATTAATTTATCTTTTAATTGATATTCCAAAGCCGGGTCCGGTTACAGATATGGTGACATTACTATCGAAAGATCTGTTTAGTATTAATGAGTGGAATTCTATGCAAGTACGTTTGGGAATTAACGAAGCTCGCGGGTTAGGAGAAACCGACCCCGTTACAATCGATACGGTAGCCTTTAGCAATAAAGTAGCGCTCAGGGCGCAGGATATGGTAAAAGCCTCGGCGGTTAATCGGGTTAATCTCATTTTTAGGGGGGTGCCTGATGTGAGTAAGTTTGACAATTTGGGGAAATCAGACCTTATTGTGTATGCTGTGTAAGTTACTGAAAGCGAGTTTTTTAGGTGGATATAAAGTCATATATTGTTGAGCTCTTTCGGTATCTGGAATGTTATGAATCGAATTACGCCGAGTTTAAAACCGAAGCGTTTCTGCAGACCTATAACGGTCTTCGCGCTGTGTTCAAAGCCTTACGTGAAGAACGCAATCAGGCTGTGGAAGTCGACTATGCTTTTCTGGATGCTATCACACCAAAGCCGTTGACGAGTTCAGACCTGCGACAACTTACGGTCCAGATTCTTATTAGTTTCTTTGAGGCGGTAGCCGATGTTGACGGTCGTTCTAACCAGGCTTATGACTACTGTCGCAAACTTAGATCTATTAAGCAGGATGTTCCGTTTTTTGAACAGCATTTGCTTCCTCTTTTGTTTACCAAGGGAGCTCTCAAGGGCAACTTTCAACTCCATTGTTTTCTACTGGAGGAAATCGGGAAATACCTTGGTTCCTTTGGGCGTCAGATTAATGCTGATCTCAACCCCGAAGATTTTCTGGCGTATGATGAAGGTCGCAAGTTTCTCGAACTGACAAGAAGACGTCAAAAACTTGGCACAGACTTACTTTCTGATCGGACTTCCCTTGAGTTCCACCTCGAGAGAATTGGTGAATTCAAAAGGCTGTCCCAGAAAAATCAGTTATACAAATCGTACATCAATTATTGGGATTACTTGAGACGAACGAGCTTCTGGGCAGCAGTTAAGGCTTTCTTTAGTGAGTTGGGCGGTAAAGGGAAAGGACTTTTCTCGAGCTACCAGTATACTCGTCTGGCCTTCAGCCAAAGGAAACCAGCGTTTTTCCTGACAGTGTTTTTTATTTTATTATGGATAGCGGTAGCTGTGGCTGTACCGTACGCTTGGAGTAAATACGAAGACGGTAAATTGAATGACCTGCGACAAAGGATTGAAAACGTACGGTAAACAACAATAACGAAAGATCAGCCCCGGAGGGCGGTCAGCATAAATAGCGGATATTAGAAGATTGTGGATTTTGCAAAGTTTTTAAAATTCGGCAAGAAGGGGGCTAAGAAGGTCGCGCCGAAAGATAAGAAAAAAGCCGATAGCGGCTTTGATTGGCCATCCGGTGTTCGTATAGGTATCTTCGGTCATAGTAACTCTGGAAAGACAGTCTATTTCACTGTTCTTAATGAAGATTGTAAAGTAGCTCGTGATCTTCAAGTATCGGTAACTGACAATGCAACCGCAGGGGAACTACTGGCAAACTTCAAGAAAATTTGGGGAATTAGTAGTCATGACGGACCAGGGACTCATGTTGATTTGCAGGAGGAGCGTAAATTCCCCGATCTATCGCAGCGCGATAGAATTTTACAATTTACTGGTATCGTTGACAAAGACCTTAAATTACCTATTGTTTCCTATGATTACCCCGGCAAAGCGGTGGGTATATCTGAACCAAGCGACTATACCGAAAAAGTCATTGATTTCATGACCGGTTGTGATGGTTTGTTGTTTTTCTTTGATCCAAAAATCCTCGGTTCTGAAATCACACGTCAAGCTCATATTGCCTCTTTTGTAAGTATGCTGGAACGGCTGGCTCCGTTGGAAGATAGACTGCCTATTCCGATTGCCCTGGTCGTTACGAAAGCTGACACATTGGCCGGTTTTGCTGGTGATGAGCAGGTTGTTCTTATTGGTACCGAGGAAGAACCCGTTGTCTCTGAGAGTTATGAGGTCTTTTTAGAAAAAGTCCTTACCAGCGAGAAAGTAACTCGCGATACTTCTTGGGCTGGAACAGTACGTGAAGTGCTTGTAAAAACGAAAGATTTTATCAAGGTGGTGGTGGGGCGCACTCTTGATTTTCAGATATTTTTCATTTCGCAGACCGGTGAACCACCAGAAAAAATCGGGGCTGAGGAAGGCCGATCGCTGTATAAACCGCCTGAGAAAGTGCGCCCTGTCGGTGTTCGAAAGCCTATGTACTGGTTGATAAAGGCAATAGCCCGTAATCGCAGTCTTGGCAAACTAAAATCTTTTACAAGATGGGTGCGTCTCCTTTCTGTTTGTTGGATTATTTTGGTTTCACTGGTATATATGTACCATTTTTGGTTCCAACTGGGACGAACAACAGCATTTGAGGATAACACCCTCAATGGACGCATTGCATCCAATTGTAGTGAAACAGATTTGAACTATATAACAAAACAATATAGTCGCTATTCCAGTAAGTGGTTGGTAACAAGGTTTTTTCGGGAATTCTCGGGTAAAGCAAGAGAGATATCTGACAAGTATAGCAATTTAGAAGTTGGCTCCCGCGCGTCTACACTTGATAAGACCATTAAGGAATTTACCAGCATTGTTAATAACAAGGATCTGTGGCCGAATAAAAACCCAACTGGGGATGGTGTTGTTTTATTGCCCCGACATAGCCAAATGGAAGCTGGGTTGGGATCGTTCCAGACATCTGAAGACTCAACCTCAGGTTTGGCTCAGCGAGCTGGCCGTGCTTTGGAATTGTGGAACTTGCTAAAGGCTTGTATCCCAGATATGGCTGACACTGTTAAATGGAGCCAATTGCATCAAACAATTAATCTTTATCTGAGCACTCCCGGAAATGAAATAAATAACGAGGAAAGTGTACTGTTTGATGCCCTTCTTAAACAAAAAGCTGAAAAAGAAAAGCAGAAAAAGACAGAAGAAGCTACAATTGATTTTCAAGAGATCGTCGAGAAAATTAACGGTAACCCTAATGTCGCATACAGGCTTGACACAGCTGTTAGAGATCTAAAAAGAATACGCAGGCAGTTAGATCCTAACTCAGACGAAGCAAGAAAGATTACTGCCTATATCACAGATGCTAATTGGTGGAAAAGTGAACGATCATATAAGTTCCGAATTGACAACTTACCAAAAGATGCCCATATACATGTTGAAGTGACTTCAGAAAGCAATACACCTAAGTGGACATTAAAAGATGAATGGTACAAAGGGACAGAACATTCAATTACATGGTCTCCGGGAAGTGTGATTAATATAGCTCTTTGCCTGTCTGATGTTGGACAATGTAATTGGGGAGCTAACTCATCTGATTATGCCAAGCTTGGTGGGAAATACTCCATATTTACTATGGAAGGACAGATTGTTTTTAGTAATACGGGGAAAAATATCCAAATAAGTTTCTTACCAAATTTGCATAACAGACTCCCCGTACTGGAAGATTAAATTAGAAAGTTAGGCTGTTAGATTAATATTATAGTGAGGTTTACAATGACTTTATTCTCTAAAAACAAATTAGCTTTTTTAGTTACTCTTGTCGGATTGATATTGATCTCCACTAGTGTAGTAAACAGCGCTACAATCCAGATACCGAAAGACACACCAGTCAAAGTGAAATTTAAACAGGGCCTGAGGATTACATCGGGGGAATTTAATAAAGGCTCTGTGATTCCTATTACTCTCGCTCAGCCAATTGATAAGAACGGAATAATCCTTGTGGAAACCGGTGCCGAGGGTACCGCTCAGGTTGTCGAGATAGAGAAGGCTGGGGGTAACGGCAAGCCTGGCTATATCAAAATTGAGTTTGTTGACATCAAACCAAAGGGCGCTTTTAGTCTTCGAGAGGGTGAAGCTATCAAACTTGAAGGTGAGCTTGTTGAGGCGAAGGGTAAAGGAAAAGGCTTTTTCCCATGGTTGTTTCTCAAGTTTATCCTCAAGGGTGGTGAAGCTGAGATAGCGACTGATAAGGTCTACGAAGTAAAAGTGGCTGAATCAGCCATGATGCAAAGCGAGTAATTACCGCAAGGGTTAGAGATAGCCCTCATTGAATTATTTTTTAGGGGTTTGTTTGGAACTTCTAC
>QNAG01000194.1 GCA_003641415.1 Candidatus Zixiibacteriota bacterium
CGGGGTATTTTTGTGGAGACTGGCGATGGTGACGAAGTAGAGATAGACTGGGGGGATTTTTCCCATGTCGAATTTGCAAACTAATCGTCATGGTCATCTCCGCTCAGGATGATGAAGGATACTTCGTTTTGCATAAAAAATCCCGACTGCTGAAACACTAACAGTCGGGATTTTTGTTTTATCCAGACAACAATAGTTCGACCTATTGCAGGTCAGACTGTTCTTTGGCCTCTTTGAGATTCTTGATTGTCTCGTTGGCTGTTGCTATCATTTGCTTCTTTGTTCTAGGATTTTTCTTTGCAATTTTAAGGAAGTTTTCCCAGTTGGAGATATTCGTGTCGTATTCCTCTGGATTTTTAGACTGAATTGCGATAGCATAATTGTAAGCAGCTCGATAGTCTTTTGGGTTTATTTTTAGCACGGTTTTAAACTGGCCTGCTGCGTTTGTGTACTTTTCCTGTCCCAAATAGATACCTCCCAGAGCGGAGTGGGGATAGGGGTAGTCACTTTTGAGCTCTATTGATTTTTTGTAGGCGGCAATAGCGTCAGTAATCTTGTCTGTTTTTTTATAGCTTTTACCCAGCAGATACCATGAAGTGTGATCTCCGCCTGTGAGTTCGTGGAACTTCTCAAGTTTGCTGATAACTTCAGTGTACTTTCTCTGTTTATCGTATACTTTGCCCAGTTCTTTGTAGTAATCAGGCGTAGAGGAATCAAGTTCAAGGGCAGTTGAGAATGATGTTTCAGCTTCTGTGTACTGTTTCAATTGGTACTCAACACGGCCCAAATTGGCGAAAGCCTCAGTGTTAGTTTTATCTCGCTGGGTAGCCTCTTTGAACATCTCCAGCGCTTTGTCGTATTCTTTTTGTTCGAAATAGATAGCACCTAGGTTAATACATGGATCAACATAGGTTTTATCCATTGCTAGTGCGCCCTTGTATGCAAGAATAGCTTCATCAAGATTTCCGGCTTGCTTGGCCTTAATGCCAGAGTTGTACATCTCTTTAGCTTCATCGGTAACAGCGCCTGCCATAGAAACCAGCAAACCAATCAGGGCGAGAGCGATAGCCAAAGTCGGAAAAACATGCCTTTGTGATTGTTTCATTTTGCTCATGCAGTCTCCTTTCAATATCCTGAATCTTTTACACAATTGTTTACTTTTAGGTCCATAATGTTTAAAGGGATTGCCGATGTTTTATCATCGTAGTTTTGATTTCGGGATACTTCAACGCGAGAATACGAGCTGCTAAGATTGCGGCATTTTTTGCGCCGGGGCTGCCGATAGCCACCGTAGCCACGGGTATCCCGGGTGGCATCTGGACAGTAGCCAACAGAGAATCCATCCCACCCAACGCGGCGGGAAGGGGTACTCCAATTACCGGCAGAGTAGAGTGAGCCGCAACTACTCCAGGTAAAGCGGCTGCTAGGCCAGCCATTGCTATGATTATTTCATAACCGTTTGATTCTGCTTGTGCGGCAAGTTGGACGGTTTTCTCAGGATGGCGATGAGCGGATGATATCTCTGTTACTGCGCCAATACCAAGAATTTCAAGCTGCTTGTGGCATTTCTCTGCGTATTCGCTATCAGATTTTGAACCGATGATTATCAGTGCTTTTGGCATTTTATACCTGATTAACTGTTTTCTTAAGTGCTTTGGCTCCGATATCGCGACGGTACATTGCTCCCTCGAATCGAATTTTGTTAATAGCTCGGTAGGCATGATTAAGAGCTTGTCTCAAATCTTTGTCAATTCCGGTTACTCCCAACACCCGGCCACCATTGGTTAACCACTGGTTTCCCTTGAGGACGGTTCCGGCATGGAAAATGTGGCAAGTATCGTTGCTAAAATTTTTCAACCCCGAGATTTTTACTCCGGTGCGATACTTGGTGGGATAGCCCTTTGAAGCCATTATAACACATGCCGCTGATCCTTGCAGCCAGTCGAGCCTGCGACCGGAACCGAGTTTCTGATTAACGGCTGCAAGCATCAAGTCTAACAGATCGGTCTTCAAAAGGGGTAACACTGCCTGAGTTTCAGGATCGCCAAAACGGCAGTTAAATTCCAGTACTTTAGGGCCGGACTCGGTTATCATCAAACCGGCATATAGAATACCTTTATATGTTATCCCCTCCTTTTGCAGTCCGGCTATAGTTGGAAGCAGTATATAATCTCGAATCTGTTCGGAAAGGTATTCATCGACTAATGATGTAGGACAGTAAGCACCCATACCGCCTGTATTTGGTCCTCGATCACCATCGTATACCTGCTTGTGGTCCTGGCTGGAAAGAAATGGGATGATGGATTTCCCGTCAGTGATTGCCATGATGGAAACTTCCTCTCCTTTCAGAAAAGATTCAATCACTATTTTATCACCAGCGTGACCAAAGAGGTGTTTGATCATCATGTTTTCAATAGTTTTTGTGGCTTGCTCAAAATTTCGTACAACTACAGCACCTTTGCCGGCGGCTAATCCATCAGCCTTGATGACGACGGGGAATTCTACTGACCGGCAGAATCCAATGGCTTCAGCAGCTACGTTGAACACTCTGAAAGCGGCAGTGGGGATATGGTACTTCTTCATGAATTCTTTGGAAACTACTTTGCTGCCTTCAATCTTGGCAGCTTTGCGGTTTGGACCAAAGATTTTTAACCGACGGCGTTGAAATTCGTCGACAATTCCTTTTGTCAACGGTCCTTCAGGGCCAACTATTGTCAGACCAATTTTGTTGCGATGGGCGAAGTCTCCCAATTCTGTGATATTATCAGGTTTGATATTGATGCATTTGGCAATCTGTCCAATTCCAGAGTTACCAGGGGCGCAGAATATCTTGTCTACTTTTTTTGACTTTTTTAATTTCCAGACGAGAGCATGTTCGCGCCCGCCGGAACCGATCACAAGCAGTTTCATAGTCTCCCTATGAGTTTCATGAGACTCCAATAAAAACTATATTTAATCAGTTTTGTGCTCTATTTCAAGTTGTTTTTTTCAATACTATCCATAACTTCGATACTATAAAATGTGGATTCAAAGAAAAGGAAGCCGACCCTGATAGGTCGGCTTCAAATAAATCAACCTGGAATCAATGCCCTGCTATTCTGGTTTTGAGAAAGCATTGGCAGGGATTTCTCCGTTAATGATGTACTCGGACAAATCATACGTCATCATTTTTTGGCTGTTAACATTACGGACAGACTTCATCGGGACTTTAACGCCTTCAATCTCGGTGAAGTTTGAGTATATCTCTTCCACAGACCCATCATCGGAAGAGAACTTCTTACAGATTAACTCATTGTTAATAGTTGAGAAACCTAGGCGACAAATGACATTACCAGCCTTGTCTACAATCGCAACCCAATTTACCTCTGTGCCTTCAACTGTTCCGGAGCCGTCGTACACAGTCTGATAGTAGGGATCGTCTGAGTTCATGAAAATGCGAAGAGTGTTGCGAGCGCGCTGTTTGTCATCTTCAAGAATATCCTCTTCAGTCATCTGTACGAGCTGCATAGTAGCCGGGTCGGTTTTCCAACCAGTCTTGCCATCTCGGATAGAGGAATATACTTTCTGCCCCATAACGGAATAATGCCCCATGCTTTTATCAGGGAAAACATCAATACCTTCTGATGGTAAAGGGAATTCCCCGTTGGGCGTCACCAGGATGAGTGTTGCTTTGCGCCATACAGACTTGATGTTTTTATAGGCTATCAGTCCTCCGTGAGCTGCAACCGCATTATCAAGAAGCTCCTTACCCTTACTAAGTGTTTCTTCATTGATGACGAGTTCTTTTTTCTCTTCTCCGGTTGGGATAGTGATATCAATCTCAGTTACATTTCCAAGACCGAGTTGATCAAGGGGCATATCAAAATCTTCACCTTTGCCTATTACTACGATTCGCAAAGCATCCGGGCGGAGGTTAGCTTTGGCTGCGCTGATAACATCATCAGGAGAGACCTTTTCGACTTTTTCCTTTTCCTGGAACAAGAAGTCCTCGGGCAGATTATAGAAATCATAGGTCATCAAACGACGAACAACTTCACCCTTGGAATCGAAGTTGAAGACAAACGAGTTTAGATAACCATCCTTGCCAGCTCGCATTTCAGTCTCTGTTGGTGGGTCAACTTGCATCTGTTTGATAACTTTGATCATCTCGCGTATACACTTTGCTGTCGTTTCAGATTTGGTCGACGCAAAGGCATAGAACATGCCGGGATACGAGATATTGGCTGTGTACACGCCGAAAGCAGCATAGGCCAAACCTTCACGAGAACGCACGGCGTTGAACATCCGTGAGCCGAACGAGCCACCGAAGATATTATTCATGACGATCCGAGCAGGGTAGTCGTCGTCAGTGGTAAGACCACCTATATGCCCCATGATGATGTTGGTCTGATTAACATCAGCCTTGTGGACGTAATACACTTCATTGTCGAATTTATATTCAACTTCAGGAAGAGCGGGTACTGCGTCACCCTCGCGAACCCAATCGCCGAAATGAGCTTTAATCTTTTCAATTAGCTCCTTGGAATCGAAATCGCCCCAGAAAGCCAATTGCACATTTTGTGGTTTGAAGTAGGCTGCGTGGAAATCTATCAAGTCCTGTCGCTCGATAGCATTAATGGTGGCGTACTCAACGTGGCGGGCGAACGGAGACTCAGAGCCGTAGATAACTTTCCTATACTCGCGGATAGCAATCTGCATGGGGTCGTCGTTTCGACGGGCAATGCCGGAACGTTGCTGTACCTTGGCCAGATCAATCTTGTCCTGATCAAAAACTGGATGGAGTAATACTTCTGCAAGAATATCAAGACCCAGATTGGTATATTCGCTGAGCACATTGATATTGGCGCCACCCGATGTGTTGCCGATGTAAGTCTCAACTGAACCACCGATTGCCTCGAGTTGCTCATCGATTTCATCGCCAGTCCATTTGGTTGTTCCACCTGTGCGCAGGACTGTTCCGCATATCGAAGCCAGCCCAAGTTTGTCAGCAGGGTCAAGATAACCGCCGCAGTTGATGCGGGCTGAACTTCTAAAAATTGGCATGCTATGGTCAGGTAAAAGGTAGAGGCGCATGCCATTATCCAGTGTAACCTTTTCGACCTCGGGTATTTCCAGCTTGTTCAGCTTTGGATACTTAAGCTTGTCAACATCCTGCGCTACACCGGGAACAGTGGACAAAGCCAACAGAAAGGACAGCGTGACAAATGATAGTATATATTTGTGAATCATAATAATACTCTCCCTACTTAGCTTTCTTCGGTGTTGATCATGCCCACCGTTCGATTCTTCTTTGTCAGGTATTTCTTGGCCACGCGCTGAATATCTTCTGCCGTGACGGCATTGATACGATCGAGTTCACGAAACAGTTCGCGCCAGTTTCCCCATTGTGTCTGGTAGCCAGCTAACTGCATGGCGATACCCTGGTTGTCGTTCATAGAATTGATGAACTGTGCCTTGGCACGTGCCTTAATTTTCTCCACTTCCTCAGCCGGGACCAACTCTGTTTTTAGTTTTTCGACTTCGGCGAAGATCTCAGCTTCAAGCTCATCATTATGGTGTTCAGCTGCGGCCA
>QNAG01000195.1 GCA_003641415.1 Candidatus Zixiibacteriota bacterium
ACCCGTTCTCGCTAGCCCGTCTGACAATGTAGTTATCATCAGTAGTAACATCAGCTCCATGTTCTACCAGATATTTAATCATACCTAAGCGCCCATTATCACTAGCACATCTGATAGCGCAGTTACCGTTAGTAGTTACATCCACTCCCTGCTCTACTAAGTACTTAACTACATCTAGGTGGCCGTTCTTACTAGCCCATCTGACAGCGTAGTCGTCATCAACAGTAACATCCGCTCCATGTTCTACTAGATACTTAACTACATCTAGGTGCCCGTTCTTACTAGCCGATTTAGTAGCATAGTTATCATCAGCTGCTATATCAACACCTCTGTCTATATGGGATGTTATATTTGTATCATACAACTCATTTATTTTAGATATATAAGCTTTCTTAGCTATGTTGTCATATTTCTTTTTTATAGCCTCTATGACTTCACTTCTAGTACCATTGAAGCACCCTACGTAACAGATATCTCTATATCTATATGCAACCCTATCTTCATCACCACACCCTGTAACTATATTAAAATTTAACTTATCCATCATAAACTCCTTAGTGTTAGCGGCATCATCTAGGATGCTTAACCGTTATGATAGCAAGTATACATTTAGCTAATATGTATAACTATACTACCTTAATATTATATAAGTGAAAATAAATGGATAAAACTAATACTTATATATAGTAAGAACCTAAGTCCTTACTATATATTCATTATTCTGTAAATAAGTTCATCATTATACTATTTGTAAGTACATCACTACTGAATGCTATTTTACCAGCAGTAGTTATATAGAAAGATCTACTATTTAGTTTTTCTATAAGCTCTCTTTTAGAGTCTTCTGTCCATACAAAGTTAAGTGAAACTTTATCCGTTACTTTCAGCAAGTGCGTTACTGCTCACCAGTTCTATGCTTACACATGAACTTCCCAACCTTTACAGTCGGATACAAGACTATATCTTCATCTAACTTATCTACTAGAGATATGTTAGAGCATTCCGTTTCGTCTTTAATGGGATACACCCAACCACTTGGCGCTACTCTACTCACTTACCACATATACATCACTGTACATGATCTGCTTTCGATAGTCGTTGAACTCATACACTCCCTAGGGATGACTCTCGTCGTTTAAGGTACTTCGCTGCGTCGATTAGGGTCTAGTCAATACGTTATCACTATGCCTATTAATTATATTACATTATAGGTATTATACATGTTTCTATATATAAGTAGTAATATTGACTTAATAACCCCTCCCCGCAATTAGGAATGTATCATCTACTATTTCAAGATGCTAGCTATCACTAGCTAGGATGGCGTAAGTACCTAGTATTAACTAGTACACTTAAGACACACCATCAAAGTCGGCTCCTAAGTTATCTAAAAATTTTTCTGAGAGTGATAAAGAGCGATAGTACTTCTCACCAGGTATAGGATACTCCACAGCTAATTTATAATCCATACTATCAGGTAGCCTTACCATACGACGCGTAGCCTTTATAGTAGACTTAAGATACGGTATAAGAGGTATGATACCACCATACTGAACAATAGGATATCTAGTTAGATATGCTGGATAGTCACTTATCTTATCGAAAATAGATAAATAAAATAATTCACCATACGTTATAGGTCTGATATCTTTTACGTCCACATTAGGACTTAGACTATCTATGCTTTTTACTACGTCTATCTTATCGTCGTATTCGTGCACTAATAATAAATAGTTACCATCTATCTCTACTATGTTATTAGCAACTTCATCTTGTGATAGTTTATTAATAGTCTCTTCTACTCCGTCATCAGTAACCCACCTACTTCTCGTCTTTTCACTTATATCAACAGGTTCTCTTTTTAGAGTCTTTTTATTTATAAGTAATGCTTTACTACTATTAACATCAAAAGCATCCTGCAAGAACCTAGTTCTAGTATTAAATACTGTTATCGGTAGTATGCCTTTAGTAGCTTGGTATAGCCCTACTATAGCGCTATTAGTAGTTGGTAAGGTCTCGTCATCCTGATCAGTTATCTCTGTAGGTGTTGATGTTATAACGTTCCTCGTACCATACATGATAGCACGTTTAGTCCATTTACCCTGTACAAATTTAGATTTACCATCTAATAAGTTTTCTAAGTAATCATATATATCAACAGCTACCTTTTGTAATCTCTTTCTAACAGCACCTACGAACTCATTATCTTTACCACCTGAATCATTCTTAAAAACTTTAGCAGATGAGCTTATGGTTAGCATTTTTCTATAGAGAGGGTTTATTTCATTCTCTAAAGCCTTACCAGATTCTAATAGTTTATAATCTCTTAATCCAGCAGGGATTAATAAATATTTATCCATAATAATTTCTCTACTATTAAACTTCTTAAGAAACTTTATTTTAAAATCACGTTGGGTAGAATCGGTCTCTTTAAATTTTATATTATCGTAATGCTCTATAAAGAAATTTAGACCTGTTTTACCATCCATCCTATCTGACTCTACAAAGTCTTTTAACTTAGTATCAAAGACAGCGTATTTAGTACCATCCAAGATACCACTATATATAGAATTAAGAGTTATTAATTCTTTATATATTCTAGGATGTAGGATATCGATACTTAGGTCTATATAACCAAATCTACCATTACGTTCTTTAGAACCAACTTCTCCGAATATAGTAGTACTAAATAATCCTTCATGATGAAACTCTGTTCCGTTCTGTATGAATATATCTCTAGTCTTAACCTCTAACATATTTTTAGTTATATTTTTAGTTAAAAATAGTAATTCTATATTAAGAGGATCTTCTTGTCCTTCCATATTAACTCCTTATAATTTAATCAAGGAAGTTCCGTACAATATCTTTTTCGTTGAATTAATTTATAAAGGATGTATAATGGCTGATGATTTTGATGAATTTGATGATATAGACGCCATGATGGCGGGTGGCGATGATTTCAGTATGGATATGGATGAGTCTCCGGATAAACCAACCTCAGCAGTAGGGCAAGTCGGCGATGGTATCATGAGTTCGTTAGACATAGATATGACTGCGTCTAAAATAAAAAATTCTATGTTAGATGAATTACCAGGTAATCTAGGCGATGGTGTTTTTAAAGCTGAGTCGGCTATAGATTCATTAACAGAAACATTTGATAAAGAACTTAAACCATTTAAAAGAGCTGCTTCAGGTACGTTAGGTGGTTTAGCTGATGTATTACCAAAAGGTATGTCTGATAGTATTAAGTCTTTAAAGTCATGGATAGATGGTGATGATGATGGTTCTAGTAAAGAACATGAGTTAACTGAAGATGAGAAAATACAAGAAGAAGTTAATGGTATACTCGTTAAGTCTGCTATAGAAGAACAAGTTAGTGCTAGGATAGCTAATTTACAATCTAAGAAAGATTCAGAATTATTAGGCATGATAGCTGAAGCTACTACGAAGACTATGATTTTTACTTCTGAGTATAATGCTAATTATTATAAGAGAAGTTTAGAACTACAGTTAAAACAAGTTATGACAAGTGTTAAACTTTATGACCTATTAAGAACGGATAGTGATATTAGAGGTAAACAACTAGAGGCTATCGTTAAGAATACTGCGTTACCAGACTTCGCTAAATCTAGAGCATCGGATATGCTTAAACAGATTGGTATTAAAGGTCTTGGTGATATGGCTACTAATGCATTCACTAAGAGCGACGCTATCGCTAATGTTACTAAATTTGGTAAAGAGAAAATCATTGATGGTATGGGTAAAGCTACTGATGCGCTTGGTATGGGTAGTATGGTTACTGATACTCTTAAGGACCAGATGGAAATGGGTCAGGGTATTATAGAAATTTTAACTACTCTAGCTACAGATACTCTTGTTGATAAAGGTGTTGCTAAGGGCACTGAATATGCTCTTAAGAAACTATTTGAGACTAGTGGTGGGGTAGAAGTACTTGGTGATTACGATAGATTCGTAAGTGACCCGCAGTCCGCATTAGATAAAGCTAATAAGAAACATATAGAAAACGGCGGTAACGAAGAAGATTATAAATATAAAGCTATGTCCCTTGGCCAGGAAGCTATGGGTGAAATGTATAGAAAGAACGATGTTAAGATATCTAATATAACAGATATGCGTGAGTCTGCTATGGTAGATAACAAGTTTAAGAAATCAGTAGATACAGTTATACCTGGATTCTTAGCTAAAATACTTAATGAGTTAACTACTATAAGAAAATCAAGTAGCGGTATGTTCCCGACATCGGCTAGCTCTAATAGTAAGGTATCAAGTGGTAATACTAGTGGTGGGTTAGGTATACAGAATAACCAAAGTAATAACATACCTAAACTAGATGATGAGTTAGTTTATGATTATGATAAAGGTGGTTTTGTTTCTAAACTAGATGTTAAGAAAGACTTCAACGAGAAAATAGATAAACACGTATCTACTTTAGCTACATCCATTATAAATTCTAAAGCTGATGAATATCTAGTAACGGACCATCTATCCATACCAGAGAGAACCGAGATAGCCTTAGCTTTATCTAAACATATCTTAGCAGGTAAAACTGTATCTCCTGCATATATGAGGGAGACTGGATTCTTAAACTATTTTAAAGATAATAAAGAACTTAAGAAAAAAGTTAGTAAAGGTTTAAATCTTTTAGAAGCACCTACTACTAAAACAATATTTGATAATAGAACTAAACTAGACAATGCTTTAAATAACATAAAGAAAAATAATGTTTCTACATTTGCAGACGTAGCACAATCAGCAGACCTTAATAATACAAGTGATGTATTAGTAGATATGGGTATAACTGATAAAGATAACGCTAATAGTATTACAGCTAAGAATGTTAATGATGTTATGGATAAGCGTATATCTAAAGGTCTATCCGGTAAGATAGATAAAAGTAAGTTAACACTTAGTGAACAAGCACTCATAGACAATACTAAGAAGGCTCATGAAAATTTAAAAGAGAAAAGTGGTATTAAAGATAATAGATTACGTAAATCTAAAGATAGAACATTAAAAAGCCTCAGAGATAATGATATAAGTATAATGGCGTTTAATGCGGGTATAGATAATTCTAATTTAACAGAAGAAAAACAAGTTAAGTTTATAGAAGATGGTACTAAAGATTTAACACCTGAGAATAAAGTTGCTTATATATCAGCATTTGAATTAGGTATTACACAGGGTAAGAATGAAGATAATGCTAATAAAACTTTTAAAGAGAAGAAAGAAGCGTTAGCTAAGAAAACGACTGATAAAATAACTAGAGTTAGTAAAAAGATGACAGATGCTGAACGTAGTTCTTATAAAGAGAGAGTTACTTCTGAAACTACGTTAGAAGAACTTAAAGCTATAGGTTCGTTTAATGCTGGTAAGTTTACTGGTAAGGGTACTGATGATGAGATAGCAGGTATCGTACATAAGAATGAGTTTGTATTAGCTAGACCTGATATAGATAATCTTATTAACTTAGTTAATAGTGGAGATTTGCCTAAGTTAGCTAACTTCTCTACTACTA
>QNAG01000196.1 GCA_003641415.1 Candidatus Zixiibacteriota bacterium
CTATAAACTGTGACTTATTTAAACCCAAAGCCCACCTCAAAACGAGACTTTATGTTAAGTTAGGGAAATCGGTGGCAAGAGGGTTTATGTTTTGATAGGCCATACATCGATTGGGTTGACGGATGGTGTTTTTCACTACATCTTTGAAAGTCGAGTCAAAGACTTAATTGCACCCTCATCACCAATCGTACTAAGTGCAAGTGTGGCAATCATACGTACTTCCTCGTGTTCATCCTCACCAAGTGCTTTTATCAGCGGTTCAACTGCCCTCTCATCGCCAATGTTACCAAGTGCATCGGCAGCAGTCATACGCGCTTTCCAGTAGTAATCCTCATCAAGAGCTCGTATCAGCGGTTCAACTGCCCTCACATCACCGATCTTGCCGAGTGCAAATGCGGAAATCCTGCGCACTTTCCTGTGTTCATCCTCGCCAAGTGCTTTTATCAAAGGCTCAACTGCCCGCGCATCGCCAATTCCGCCAAGTGCATTGGCAGCAGCCGCACGCATACCGGCAGCCCCGAGCATTGATTCTATGGGTTTAATTGATACCACATCACGAATCTTACCAAATGAACGTGCACCATCCTGATGCACACCACCCGATTCATCCTCTGGTGCCTTTATCGGGGGTTCAACCGCGTCCCCGCTGTCAGTTGCCTCTGGTGCATTGGCGGCACCCTGATGCACGCCACCCAATTCATTTTCAAGCACTTTTATCAGCGGTTCAACTGCCCTCTTGTCACCAATCTTGCCAAGTGCAAGTGCAACAGCCGCGCACAAGCCCTCATCCCCAAGCACGTTTATCAGCGGTTCAACTGCCCTCTCATCGCCAATCATATCAAGCGCATAGACTGCACTGTAACGTACATACTCGTCTTCATCCTCAAGCGATTCTATCAAAGGTTCAACTGCCGCCACACCAATCTTACCAAGCGCAGCAACAGAAACCCAACGTACCGCCCCATCTTCATCGTCCTTAAGCACTTTTATCAAAGGCTCAACTGCCCCATCATCACCAATCGCACCAAGCGCAACAACGGCATTTTGACGCACATCCGCATCTTCATCCCCAAGCGCGTTTATCAGTGGTTCAACTGCCCTATTGTCACCAATCTCGCCGAGCACCTGAGCAGCATTCTGACGCACAGCCTCATCTGCAGTCTCAAGCACGTTTATCAGTCCATCAACATCTCTTTTTTTCATCAATCCATCAATATTAATCTCCATTATCTCACCATCCCAATGCAATGATACACTACAGACAGTATCATTCTAAACATACCTCTATCACATTAAAAAACCTCTGGCTCAACACCCCCACGTTAACACCCATCACTTCAATGCCACACTCGGAAGACATAGTGAATCTCAAAACGATCATTGAACTGACACATCCTGAGTTCATTGAGGCTGCGTTTTCGGCTGTGGTGAGGGGTTATATATGAAACTGGGGGACGGGGCAGACTCACGGGTCATGGGATCTCCAAATCTAACTATATTTACGTTTGAATTTGCTGGAGGCTCGACATCACCAATTTTATCAACGAATAAGTAACCTTTCACTTTTTCTCCATGTTTGAATATTTTCCCCCTTTCCTCAAAATATCCGCTATCGATTTTAATCAGAGCCATATACTCAAGTAATTCCTTGAGACCCTGTGCCGCATACTCTTTTGATTCCGTGTATTTTACTTCACCGATGGTAACATGTTCTGGTTTAGTAGAGTCTTTTTTACGTTTTTCCAGGAGAATATCAGGTCTTCCGCCCCAGAAAGAATCGCCTTTCTTAAGAGAGAATATTTCAGAACACCGATCCTGCCATTCCTTGAAAATCATCCCTTCCCTTATTAGATAACCATCTTTATAGCCATCTCTATCGAGAAATTCTATATCATCGGATACATCTTTACGGTTTTCTAAGAATTGGAAACTTCCGGTGCTGTCATGATATATTCTATAAATGTGATCCCCATCATCCCACTCAGCGACGATATTGTTCGCTCCATCTATCAGATTAAATTTAATATCTTTCAATTCTTTCATTGACTTCGCCTCAATCATCTTTATGACCCAGTACAACTCAAACAGAACTTCAGTTCTTTCTGGCTTGATAAAAGTGTTTATGAGTAATTCTTTTGCTTCTTTTGGATCTAAATCATGTTTCATGATTTTGTTATATCTTAAAAGTAATTTAGCAGCATCTTTATAAAGTTTGTTTCGAGATTTACTGGCAGAATGGATCATTCTTTCTGTGATCTCTGTGTCATCACTTGTAATCCGTTTTATGTATATGTTTCTTATAAAAACCTCTTTGAGTGTGGTTTTCAGTTTTTTCTGTTCAGTCCATTCTTTAATCCATGTATAATCCTTGTCAATCGCTGGTTTCAAATCTTCAAATATGATTGAATGGATTACAGATAGGAGACGTTTCAGAACTATATTCTCAGAAATATTGTAATTTTTCTCAGTTTGATTGCAAACAAACAGCGTAGAATCACTATAATTACATTTACCCCGCTCTTTGATCGTTTTATCCCATTCAATTCTCCCTCTGACTTCGCCATTGAGGATTTGAGACCTTTTATCAACTGTGGTTTTTATCCTCCGAACTCTTTGGGGAAGAGCTTGGACAAAGTCTATAACCTCGTCTGTAAGAACAAAGTGAATTCTAAGTAGTTTGGTGAGGTTGTTAATATTCAATTCAGGATCTATTTTTTTGGAGAATGAATCTATGATCCCTGCTTTCAGGAACATGTTGAAATTGTCCCCGATTTCGTCGATCAATTCATCGGGTGTTGTCTTTGTCATTTTTTGAGTTCATCCTCGTCTATCTCAAAATAATCAGATACAAACGAGATTAATCGCTTATCGTCATTAATTTTTTCTGAGATCTCCTTGACGAATTTAACCAATTTATCTTCGTCCAGACCTTCGAATTGAGGGAAAACGTACATAATCAATGCAGAAGTGAAATCGTCTAGCGTTTCTACATATCTGTAAATATCTTCAATTATTGCAGGTCCTATTTTCCTGTGTTTATTGATTATCTTCCAAATTTCGGAAAGCCGATCAGTTATTTCTTTATTACCTTCTATCCCCCATTTTTCAAGATAATTATTGATTAGATCCGCGTTGATTTCTTTCGGAATATCCACCGGAATAAAAGCAAACCGCCGCATGAAAGCATAACTCATCTCATAAAGAGATGTTTTATCGAAAGTATTCATTGTGGCAACGATTCTCCAATCTTTTGGGATGGCGTAACGATGTGATTCCACTTTATCACCACTACTTGGGTTTCCTATGAGCTTTATCGCTTTATCATTTCTTGTTAATGGCAACGATATATTATCACCGGTTAACGCCGAGAACATCTCACCAAAAGCCTTGTCGATGTCCGCTCGATTGATTTCATCGATTATCAGCCATTTGTTGATTGGGGTGCCGTTCTCATCATGGAAGCACTTCAGAAACACCCCTGGGCTAAATTTCAGTTTTCCACTCTCGTCTTGCATATATCCCCCGATAGTATCGAACGTAGACCAGTCCGAAGTCGCGGTTGTCATGGTGTATCCATTCCCGTCGCAGTAGAACTCGCAGATTTCCTTAGCCAGTTTTGATTTTCCAGTTCCGGGAGGTCCGATCAGGATTATATGCTTCCCGTTCTTCAATGCAGCCGTGATTTGGCGAACCATTATGTCTTTTGTCTTTTGTTCGAAATGCAAAATGTTTATGTCAAATTCCTGCTCCCGTTTTTTATTTTTAAGATCTAGTTCGAATTCACCATATCTTCTTGGTGCTTTCCCATTTTCAATCAAAAGATACTCATCTTTTGTAAGTTTCAGGATAGTTATGCGTTGTTTCAGTTTGTTGCAGAGCGTGGTCTCCAATTGCCTAACATCTTTCGGAGCAGAATCAATCCATTCAACACCTCTTCTATGTTTGTACTCTTTTGCAGCTCCATCAAAATGATACTCTCCTGCTATTTCACCAATCCCCAATATTTGATTATTTCCATAGGCTACTATGACATCCCCTTCTTTCATATCGTCAGTAAAGTAACCAAACTGCTTTGCGATATAACCCGCCTTCCCATCTGGGTATTTTTCTTCTACCTGTTTCTGTATGTTTCCTTTCGAAACGTCGATTTTATCCCAACCGATAGCGATGAACCCTTCATCCCTCCAGACATCCCAGTAGTTCGCATTTTCTCCTGGTGAGATTTTCCAATAACACTTCAGATCAACAGATTTTTGTTCCAAAACCAGTTCATAAAAATCTCTTGCATCCACGTTGTCTTCTTTCTCTAAATCAGGCCAATCAACTTTATGAATAACATTAGATAATTGATCAATTTCAAAATTTATTGGGACTTCATGATCCGTATCTTTGGTTGCATGACCCACAACTTCTTGATACCCATTTTTAAACTCTTTAAATACCTTTTGAAAATCAGCATAACTCTTTCCTTTGTATCCAAAAAACTTTAAACCACAGTCGTCACAACTGTTCTGTATGGGATATTCTTCGATGTGTAATTTTCCATAAAGTTCTCTTAAAGTAGAGTGTGCCCCGAGTACCTGCTCCCAATCTTCGTTATATTCCTTGGAGTCATAAACTTCTTTGATCAACTTTTGGAGTTCTGGTATCGTCTTATTCTTCTGTTTCCATCTACGTAATACATTCGTTGCGCTTCCACCCCTCTGTGCAGCCCATAACATACCCCGGTTCCAAAACTCCCTAAAAGTCTTTTCGTTTGGATCATCAAGAAAGGTTTTCAAGCCTCTTTTTAGTCCCATGTAGCCTTCTTTACTAAGGTTAAAGTGAATAGCCTGCTCATGTTGCTTCGCGACCTGCCCCCACTTCCGCAAAATTTCCTCTTGCTCTGCTGTGAATTGTTTCACGATTAAAACATCCTGACTATTGTATCGTTCTGATCCCTCTTATGAATTATCTCGCGCCCATACGATAAAACACGCGCTACTCAGCTTATGTAATCTTCAGATCCCCCCATTCACCCACAATACAGCCGATACCCGCAGTCCCTGCACTGCCCCTCATCAGCCACCCGCTCGAACCCATGCCGATAATCGTGAAGAATACTCTCTGCCGTATCCACCATCTCCGCCAGCACATTAGCATCCAGCGGTGCCACCCCTGAACTCACATACTTGGCACCATCCAGTTCATACACCCGCGGTTTCGGCTTCGACAGCAGTTCCAGACTCAGCCTCCGCACCGTGTATTCGGGATACAGGTGTTTGAACCCGTGCGCATACAACAAGAGCTGTCTTGACCGCTCGCCCGGTCCCGGTTCACCCCCGGTCTTGTAATCGATGATCGCAACCTCGTTATCAGTCCCGGGTATCAGATCCACCCGATCGATGAACCCCTTGAAGAGATGACCACCAAGCGGCACTGTGAACTTCTGCTCCACCATCAGGTTGCTCCGGATGCGATCC
>QNAG01000197.1 GCA_003641415.1 Candidatus Zixiibacteriota bacterium
CCCACGTTCAGCGCGATATTCAATCGGGTCTGGTCCGAATGTAGAAGCATAGACCTCCGCTATTGCATCCATTAGAGCTTCCAGGCGTCGCTGCTTACTCCCTTGATTAGCCAGGAAAAGACTTTTATACTTTCCTGAAAAAGCGGAACCTATTCTGTCCTCAAGAAGACTGGAACTACGAACAATCAGAGGTCTGTTTCCGAAATCATCCAGGGCTACCGACAGACCCTTTACGATGTCCTCCGGAAATCGGGCGGATTTGAAAGTTTGGACAATGTGTGGATACTCGAACCTGACTTGATTTAAAGGTTTGTACTTTTGTTCTACTGCTTCATCAAAATTATTATAGTGCATGAAGTGTAACAGAACATCTGAGGTAACGTAGAATGTCCTCGGGACTTTCACGTTGCTCAACAACGGAGTATCTTCGGCCTTCTTCTGGAGAATTTGCGCTGCCAGAAAAAGCCCGGCACTTTTACCTCCTAGTTTTCCGTGTGAGCCGGAAGTGAAAATTACGTTGTTCAACAGATGGTAAAAATCACTAATCTCAATGTAGTGTTTTGCTACGTTAATGTACTGTAACTGATCGGAGAGAAAACGGCGGATGAGAGATACCTCAATTCCTCGTTTGTTGGGTGACTCAATATCCGGTTCTTCAGTGGTCAGGTGATAATATCGACGAATGGCGTCAGCTACATCAGATAGTGAAAGATTACGATTTACCACCTGCACAAGGAAACTTAGTTTATCTTCCTGTATCCACTTTTGAATGAGATTGAGTATTTCTTCGTCATTTAGATTATCGGCTGCAATTTTAATAACGGCTGTGCTGAGCTCTGTAGTGAAACCTAAACTTCTGATTTGGTGTGGCTGGTTCCAGTCTGCTGGTCTTTCATCTTCTGCAACCTCATCAGGGGATATGAAGGTTTGTAGGAGGCTCTCTGCTTCCGGAACTCCGCTCCAGCATAAGTGGTTAAGCATCTTGCGAGCCATGCTCGTGTATAGGTTGTAATCGGTCTGTTTGAGCATTCGTAGGACTACGCGCCATTCTTCATGGGTAATACCGGAATCATCTTTCCTGGAACTTTCCCACTCACTGATAATGTGGAGCATTTTCTGGTGAACTATATGGTGACCAATACAATCGGCGATTGTGTGAATCAGTTTCCTCTCTTCTTTAAGAAAAGGTCCCTCATCACATTCAGGCATCTCCTTGGTATAATAAACAGAAACAGTGCCAACTACAATATCACCAGCTACGATGTCAGCACTCTGAACCCACTCGGTTTCATGGAATTCAGGTGAGGTCCATGTTTTTTCTTCAAGAACTATTTTCGCCATACATATATCGGGATACTGCCATCCTGGAGGAATAGCTTGTGCGATTCTCATGATGGCATCATTCATCTTAACATTAGGCTCTCTTAGTATTCCCTCAACCTGGTAAAGGCAATTAAGTTCTTTGGCTCGATCCTGGAGTGACTCGAGCAACTTATCGATGGATTTCTTCTGTTTGCTCATTTTGTAACAACACCTCGTCCTGTCTACTGTTGACCTGACCTTTGATAGGTTATGCTAATCATTCAAAGTTGGTCCTAAAATGACAGAAATATTACCTTTTCAACAACCGGCTATACTCTGAGAGGCTATTTCTTTATTCTTTTTAAATGTTATATATACCCGACATCGAGCAATAAAGTGCTCGATGTCGAAACACTAAGTTAAGATCAAACCCACCCGCGGTCGTGACAAGCACGTGCAACGCGGTCAATCGCAATAACATAAGCTGCGTCACGCATGTACAGTTTTCGTTTACGCGCCAGTTCGCTAACCGCTTTAAATGCTGATGTCATCTTAACATCAAGTTTTCCCAGAACCTCATCTTTTTCCCAGTAATAGTTCATATTCGACTGTACCTGTTCGAAATAGCTACAGGTTACACCGCCCGCATTTGCAAGAAAATCAGGAATGACGAAAACGCCGCGTTCCTTGAGAACCTTGTCCGCTTCCGGAGTGGTTGGTCCATTGGCTCCTTCTGCAACAATTTTAACCTTAGGACTTATCTTGCCTACAGTTTCACCTGTGATTTGGTGTTCGAGAGCAGCCGGAATGAGAATATCTACTTCCTGCTCTAACCAAGAATCGCCATCGGTAACTTCGTATCCAATATCACGAGCCTTGTTCTTGTCAATGCCCCCAAAGCGATCAGTGATTTCCAGCATTGCATTAAGTTTGATTCCGTCCTTTTTAACAAAGGCGTAAGACTTCTGGTCGGCTTGATCCCAACACGAGACGCAGATCACTTTTCCACCTAACTGCTCGTAAAGTTTTATGGCATACTGAGCTACATTGCCAAAACCCTGTACCGATGCGGTTGTTTCTTCAGGTCGGATTCCAAGTTCTTTCAAGGCTTCACGGAGTGTGTAAATGACACCAAAACCGGTAGCTTCGGTGCGTCCCAGAGAACCTCCCATACCGACCGGTTTGCCGGTGATGAACCCGGGATACTTGCCACCGTGAATGAGTTCGAATTCATCAAGCATCCAGAGCATATGCTGAGCGCTTGTCATAATATCAGGGGCGGGAACATCAGTTACAGGACCTACATTTCTGGCCAGTTGTCTTACCCAGCCCCTGCAGATTTGCTCCTGTTCACGAGAACTGAGATTGTGCGGATCGCATATCACACCACCTTTACCGCCACCGAGCGGGATATCCACCACAGCGCATTTCCAAGTCATCCACATTGACAGGGCGCGAACTGTGTCGATAGTTTCCTGGGGATGAAAGCGAATCCCTCCCTTACACGGTCCCCGGGCATCATTGTGCTGAACGCGGAAACCACGGAAAACTTTGACTGTGCCGTCATCCATTCGGATCGGTATGCTGAAATGATACTCCCTCAAGGGATTACGAAGCAGTTCCCGTACGGGGGTTTCCAAGTCCAAAGTGTCAGCGACACTATCGAACTGAGCCTGAGCCATTTCAAACGGATTGAAGGCCTTGTTCATTTCTTTATGTCCTCTTTTTTAAATTTGAAAACAAGTAATGCAAGATAGCATCAGAATAGGTTGTATTTTGCAATTTACTCAAAGTCATCCACACTATGAAGTGGTAACTAAACACACAGCGCAGAGGACTAAACATCAATTACAACCTGCAAAAAAAGTTAATAATTTCACAAGTGACTATAGTTGTAGTCTCCTATTATGTCAAGCCGAATATAACAGGAAAAGGGGGGGGATATAAATGCATTAAGTCACTTTTTCCCTTCTCGATTTTGCGATCAGTATAACGAAAATTGAATTTCCACCGAAAATATAACGAAAGTCATATTTCCGAGTAGCAAATAGTAGCTGAACCGCAATGTATTGGCACTGGTCCGGGTGTCTGATTAATGAACAAACCTAAACCTTGCTGGGGAGCCAGTGCCTTGGTGCACAAGAAAAACCACAAGCACAACAAGTTAGCCCATTGTGGGAAATAGGAATAAATGGTTGAAAAAAGGTCTTCAGACTTAAGTAGATACTGAACTCTCCGATAAATGAATATAAGATAGGCTTTAAATTTGAGGGTGAGATAGCACTGCAAGTAGGTCAGGCGGCTTGCCGCCTGACAAATGAAATTGCAAGTCAAGCCGGCAACCAGCTTGACCTACAAGTTGTTAAAGGGTTCAACCCTGAAAAAGGGAAATACTAAAGAAATATACCGATGAACTTTCAGGTTACATTCAAAGAAGAAAGGGGAGGGACGAACGAACAGTAAGAACGAGCAGTAAGTATATCAGGCGGCTTGCCGTCTGACAAATGAAATTGCAAGTCAAGCCGACAGGCGGTTTGACCTAATCGAAATAACTATTTTAAGGGAGCACTGAAATGAGTTGGAAAGACGTGAAAATCGCTAAAAAGCTGTATATCGGTTTCGGGAGTATTGTAGTCCTGGCTTTGGGAATCGCCTATTTCGGCTGGAATGGTCTGGACAATGTGACGGCCGCTGTTGAAAAAGCTGATAGTGCCAACCGGCTGATTAAGATCGCTGCGGACTGCCGGATAGCCGAGAAGAACTACGTCATGCGCAATGATGACAAGTATGCTGATGAACTGAGGAAGCATATCGCCGAGGGAATGAAAGTGGCCAGCGAGCTAAAAGCCATACTGAACGACCCCGTCGATATAGCCGCCATCGACAAAGGTCTTGCTGATTTTAAAAACTATGAGACGGTCTCCGAGCAATGGATTGCAGCTGATAAAGAAGGTAAAGCGGCTCTTCAAGACATAGTGGTAGCTGGCAGACAATGCGAAAAGGAAGCCAATAACTTGCTATCCAGTCAGAAGGAGCAGATGGAGCAGGAATTCCTATCCATGGAAAGCCATCAAAAACTCTCGGAGAGAGTTGACAAGTCACGTGCGGCTAATAGCATGCTCAAAATGATACTGCAAATACGTCAGCACGAAAAGAACTTCGTATTGAGAAAGGACATCGAATACGCCGAGAAGATAACTAACCTTGTCAAGCAGATCGAAGAGCGGGCAGTGGCAACTAAAGCCACGATGAAAAATCAGGAGGACCGGGATCGGGCAGATGCTGTTTACGCTGGTGTAAAAGACTACGGTTATGCTTTTGACATCTATATGTCATCATGTGAAAAGATGGTAACTCTTGAAGAAGAGATGGTTGCATCTGCCCGTAGCGTTGTTGAGTTATGCAGTGAACTCCGCCAGGGACAGAAAGCTAAGATGCTGAAGGCAGGACACTCCGCCATTATCATGCTCGGCAGCTTTGTCGGTATAGCCTTCATAATTGCAGCCTTCCTTTCCTTCATCATTGCGCGTGGTATTTCTAAGCCTGTCTCCGACATGGCCTACGTGGCTGAGGGAATATCCACAGGCGATATTGATCAAACAATCGACTTGCATTCAAAAGATGAGATTGGAAGGTTGGCAAGCGCCTTCCGCAAACTCATAGATTACATGAAAGAACTTGCCGGTGCTGCGGAATCTATCTCGCAGAACGACCTCACGATCCAAGTTGAGCCAAAATCCGAGAAGGACGTGTTGGGCAATTCATTCCTGACTATGATCAATAACTTGAATGCTATAGTCGTTCAACTCAACAATAGCTCCAGTGAAGTTGCTTCTGCTGCCACGGAGATATCTTCTTCTGCCGAACAGATTTCCAGAGGGGCTCAGAACCAGGAGCAACAGGTAACCCAGGTTACTGCTGCTGTTGAAGAGATGACAGCTACAATTGTAGAATCGTCAAAGAATGCCGGTGAGGCTTCTGACGGAGCCAAGGGCGCAGCCGATACAGCAGCTAATGGTGGGCAGGTAGTACAGGAAACCATTGAAGGAATGAACAGAATTGCCAATGTGGTTCGCGAGTCCGTTGAGAATATCAGCAAACTGGCAGAGTCGGCTGATCAGATCGGTGAGATTATTGGTGTTATCGATGATATCGC
>QNAG01000198.1 GCA_003641415.1 Candidatus Zixiibacteriota bacterium
CTTGTATCGGCTTATGGCTGAGAGAGTGGATATTGATAGGATGCGGATTTTATGGCTTGATAATGTTCGCAGTAGCTGGATTAGTTCGTGAGCATGAGCAGATAAGGAAACAAGAAGAAGCGATGTTGTTATCAATTCCGCTCAAGGATGGTGATGCGTGATGATCGTCGATTCGGTCGTTTTGGTCTTGGCAACATTCAGCGATCTCCTGACTCGACTTGGCTATGATCCGGGATTGTGGTGGTCGGCGCATTTCGATCCGGCAATTGCGGGTCGGCTATTCGGCTATTACAGGCCGAGGTTCGTGTCAGTTCCAGCAAGAACATGGTATCGTGGTCGTTGGCATAGAGTTTCTGTCCTCGGCGTCATTGACGAGTCGAATCATGATCGTCTGCATATGATCGTCTCTCCATATGGAAACGGATTCGCAGTCAGCAGGCCGGCAATTGACTACATGACCGGCCTCGGCGTTGATGAAAAAATCGCCAATTTCGTGGTCAAGTTTGTCCAGCATCGGAATCGGCTGATGAATGTGCAGGTGACGGCCAAACACATGGATCGGAAGTTGCGATTCGGCGTTCAAAAGTCAATCAGGGCCAAAGTCTCGTTTCTGAATGTCATAGCTGAGTCTGTCGTTGCTAAGCCGGTGGCCGGAGATCTGAGGATGGCAGTCAGGCCATGACCTGATAATCGGCGTCTATTGACATAATGTCATAGAGCTGTTCGGCCATCGTCCTATACTTCGACTTGTAGTATGAAAGTGCCGACCACAGAGCATCGATTGCAGTCCAGCCAACACACCCTGCGTCGTTCAAGTCTTTGTCCCCGCCAAACGGAATGCATTGGCCGGGCTTCGTCTTTATCCTGCCCCCGATCTTGGTCGGCATGTCGAACATCGCTTTATGCAACAGCCAGATTGCCGATATGACAGCCTCTTCACTCGGAGATATGGAGTAATCGACCAGTTCCATGCCGACCGGAATTCCGCCATGCCATACTGTCTTGGTCGTGAATCTCGCCGAGCCTTCTGCTACCGGCATGCCGTCTGCATAGAACTTGACCCTGATGCCGAACTGCCTAGTCTCGGGATAGCCGTCCTTGGTCTGGCTGAGAATGACTCTCGACATTGCGATGAAGCAGGTCGCTCTTTCCGAAAATCGATGGCCGGGGACGTATCCTGCATACTCGATCGTATATGTCCAGCCCCAGACTGTTGCGTGTTCGGCCCTCGGCGGTAGTGCCGGCCTTTGCTTTTCTATTGTTTGCTCGTCGATCGGCAGGAAGTCGAGGTTGCGAGTCAAAGACCGAATGAACGAATCTGCGTCCGGATCCGGCATCGAGATCGGCATATTGACTGACTTGACCAATGACATTAGTTGATTCAGAACTAGCTTTGCGTTGTCGTCTATCGACTTTGCGATCAGCTTCTGTATCTCGGACTTGAAATTGCGAAGCGCGTCAATCGCAGACTTGATGTCTGTCATCTTCTTGGCATGCTCGAGCAAGACGATCAATTTGTTGATTTTTGCCTCGAGCTCGGGATTCAGCTGTCTATAAAGGACATATTCTTTCAGCTCCTTGGCCCATTTGATGACGTCGTCTATCACTTCCTGCCTTTTGCTCGGCTTGGCGTAGATTGCCGATCCGAGGTCTGTCAGTCTCGAGTTGACGGCCACGATTATTGCATTGAAGATGTCGAGGTTCGACCTCATGCTGGATAGCGTTTCTCCTGCCTTGCCCAGCTCTAATGCTTGTTCCGCAACATCGACTAATGGAGCGATTAATTCATCTCTTGTCCTGTCGTCCATGACCTCGGAAGGCGGTGCCTTGAACTCGATCCAATTCAGCCAGTTGAACAAAGCCGATGCCCAAGGCAGTCTGGTTATGCCCCAGCCGAAATAGTCTTTGAGGTCGTTTGCCAACTTCGTAATGTCAGACCTGAAATTCTCGAACTCCGCTCTCGGAACTGGCGTCTCCATTGCCAAAAACTCCTCCAGCCTGCCGATGAACTTGCCGAGCCAGTCATAGAATCTCTTGCCCCATTTCCTCGATCTGAACTTCGGCATGTATTCGATGTATTTCTGGGTCAGGTCTCGAACTCGACTCAGAAGCTCGGACATTGCAAGTCATGAAGCCTGTCAGTCTATATAAGAATTCGGCATTTACTTAAGCGAATGAAAAGAGAGGCGTCATAGTCTTGGGCAGGAAAAACAGAGCCCTCGACTCGGCCTCGATGATAATGCAGTCATTTTGTATATAAGCATTTGCGATTTGACCGATCGCTACTCAGTCATCGAATTGCATGTTTGCGATCGAAAATCAGGCCGAAAATCGGGAGTCTGCTTCGAGAATGCATTGACTGTCTTGCTGTTTTGACTCGAATTTGCGTTTGCATCGAGTGTGTCGGCTATGCTTGAAATCTAATATTGACTCGGCTGATGGCTTGTTGCAGATGTATGATTATACGGGGATTTTTGGCATACGGCATTATTATAAAATTGCTTGAATCGAGTCTTTTGCGAGTTTGAGAATGTCGATGCGAGCCGGCCTGAATGCCGATTAACATCCACATCGGCGGATCAAAAATTGCAGAAAATTATGTTGGAGCTGTATCGATCAAAAAATATTTAAATTATGACTGTGATTATCGATCATGAAGCCGAGTGAGTTGATCAAGAAGTTTGGAGATATCTCTTCTATTCCGGCGAGGCCGATTTTGCTTCTCGGCCCGCCGGGGGTTGGGAAGTCAGAGTCAGTTAGGCAATTGGCTATGCATTTGGCAAAGAAGTTGGATCTTGAATTTGTCGAATGGCGACAAGGCATTGAGGTTGACCCGGCTAAGCATTTTGTCTATGTCGAATTTCGTTTGAGCGGGGCTCGTGATGTCGATTTACTCGGTCTTCCGAACATTTTGGCCAATCCGAGTGCGAAAACGTTTGCATATCGAATACCGGAGTGGTTAGCGATTTTGAGCAATCCGAATCAACATGGCATGTTGTTTCTCGATGAACTGACCAACCCGGCAACTGAAGATGTCAGGGCCGTCCTAATGCAGGTTCTTGGCAGTCGGAGGATCGGCTTCACGAAGATCGGATCCAAAGTGTGGATTATTGCCGCAGGAAATAAGCCTGAGCATTCATCTCTTGCGTCCGAACTCGCGTCTCCGATTATCAACCGAGTCAGAATAATCGAGTTTGAGGCGCCATCGGTAAGGGAGTGGATCAACTACATGACTGCTGTCTATCACTTGACCGATCGGTCGAGGCCGATTCTCGCATTCTTGACTGCTAAGCCTGATTATCTGGTGACTGAAGCCGTGCCTGATTCTACCTTGACCCCATATCCATCACCAAGAGCATGGACAGGTTTTGTCCTCGACATTGAGTCCGGATTGGCGGATTATGCTGACTGCGAACAATATGTAGGGCCTGAGGCCGGAGCGGCATTCCTGGCATTCATTTCTTACAACTTTGACGTTGAAAGGGCATTGTCCGATCTTTCATTTTTCAAGAGTCTGACATTCGACCAGCAACTATATGTCGTGTCAATGGCCAGTGAAGAGAGACTGAAAGAATGGATAAAAGATGTTGTCGAAGACAATGACATAATGGAGTTTGCGATCTCGAGCATTCGGTTCTTGTCCATTGACGCAAGAAAGGAGTTGGTTTCATTCTTGCTCAAGAAGTCGAGGTCGAACAAACTGCTCGATGAAGTTCAGGAAGAGCTGAAGGAGGCGATGCTGTGATGAACGAAGAGAAGGCGAGGAAAGAGCTGAGGTCGATTTTGACCAAGCTGTCATTCTCGAAGCCGTATCTCGGCATTCCTGCGTCTAAGCTCGGCTATGTCTATGTCGAGGCCAACGATCAAGTTGCATTCACGGACGGAAAAAATGTCTATTTGACCCCGGTGTTTTTCACTAACTACAATACAAAGGAAAAGATGTATATCATTGCCCATGAGCTATTGCATGTCGCATTCGATCATATGGCGAGGTCTGGATCGAGCATGGATCCGAGAATTGCGAACATAGCCGCCGATGCCGTCGTCAACTATCTGCTTGACTATGACATGATGACGAGACCGAAAGATGTAGCCGTTAAGATGTTCAAGATCGAGAATGAGTTTGTCATAAAATACTCGAAGACGGAGTTGGGCAGGGCATCGGCAAATGAATTCTGGGTAATATACAAGGCGATCGAGCCCGAGGCGAGGAGTTTGGTCGGAGATATGCAGTCGAGGATCGAGATTCAAGCCCGGCAATCAGAAACGAATCGAGGATCGAACATGGGAGGGTCTGGAGGTCAGAGATCGAAATTGCGACTTGGGCCGGCTGTTGCTGGTGAAGAGTTCAGAAAGGCGAGGGGCAAGGTGCTGAAGAAGCCGGCTCCTGACATTGAGAATGCGAGGTCGCAGAAGGAAGTCGGCAAGATAATCAGGAATTCGATGAGACAGGTCGGCGTCGAGAACGGCGAAATTCAGCAATATCTACAGGCAATGGACAAGAGTCAGGTCAACTGGAAGACATTGTTGAGGAGATGGCTCGATGCATACGATCGGGGCCGGCTGAGCTGGTCATGGCCGTCATTGACTGCGCCGAAGTGGAAGGGCAAGGTCAAGAAGCCGAGCAAGATTGTCGTTTTTGTCTTGGTCGATTCTTCCGGATCTGTTTCGGATCGGGAGTTTGTCCAGTTCCTATCAGAAATCAAGGCCATTGTCAAGAACAAGGCGAAGGTTGTCTATGGAGTATTTGACGTCAGAATTGCGGAGCTTGGCAAGATGGAGAAGTCGAGCATTGTCAGATTGCCGAGGACTTATGGAGGCACGGATCCTGCCAAGGCTGTTCGAGAGGCGAAGAAGGAAATCATGAAGGAGCTGAGAAATGCTCGGGCCCGGATCTCTGTCCTGTTTTCGGATCTGTGGTTTGACTATCCTGCCGAACTCGATCGAGAACTGTCAGAGCTCGGCTTTGTGCATAAAATTGCCGTTGCGACACACGACCATAAGAAGCCTGTGGCCGAGAAGCTGAAGGAATTAGGATGGATTGTCCTGCCATTCGAGTCTTGACTGAATGCGAATTTTATTCTCTTGATTTTTATAGAAAAAATGTATTTTGAAATGCCTCGATAGATTATACATCTGATACATGCTGTGATGCGACTTTGCTTGATTGCCTTGCATTCTTGACATTTGGCCGTTGAATTCGATTTTGCCTCGACTTGCATTGATTTTCTTTGCATAGATGACTCGGATCTCGGCATTTTGACCCGAAATTTGACAGAAACACGACAAAAAATATTTAAATGATGATTACAATCTTGGATTGTCATGGCGGAGATAGATTGGAACGTGATTTTTGATCCCGGAGCAGACAGCGATGTGTTAGTCGAGTTGAATAGGCTATTCGGCAATCCAAAGACAGTGGTATGGGATGAGGCAA
>QNAG01000199.1 GCA_003641415.1 Candidatus Zixiibacteriota bacterium
CAGTTTATCAAGATTACGATGTTCAAACTGGATACGTAGCTCACCAGCATTAACTTTCCGAAGGGTATCGCGTACACCCTGTGGTAACTCCTCAACCAGGTTACTGAAATCATCAAACACATTAAGGAGGTCTCTGAAGCGACGCCTTGGGTCATAGCGCCTAAACATAAGCTGGCTGACATATGGACGCACTTCAGACACCATATCGAAATCCGGATGAAGTAACCTGCCCAGTCCCTCTACCGTGACTAGAGCTTTTAGCATCAGCGACAAGTTTGAGGGAAGCTTCATCTGATGTGCTCTAAAGATATCGAAGGTCTCCTTCAGGATGTCACTGACCCGTAGTTCCTGGAGAGGTACTTCATAGTATTGGCTAATGAAGCCGTTGATATCCGCACGAAGTGCAATCCTATTTGTGACGTCATGAGTAATGCCCAGTGCATCAAACGCCCGGATTATTCTGTTAGAATCCTTATGAATTATTCCGGACAGCATACTTCCCAAAGCTTCAATGGTTGAATCATCCAAGTTACCAACCATGCCGTAATCAAGTGGCGCGATGACATTATCCTCAAGTACCAGTATGTTACCTGGGTGAGGATCGGCATGAAAGAAACCATGCTGGAAGACCTGTTTCAGTATTAACTGTGCTCCCCGCTCAGCAATCACTGTACGATCTAAACCCTTTCTTTCAAGTTTCTCCAGATTAGATGCCTTGATACCATCTACAAAATCCATAACCAGTACACGGGACGAACTCAACTCTGGATAAAAACTCGGAACCAACACGGTGGGGTCATCAGCAAACATCAGCCCAAATCGATGAATGTTGCGTCCTTCTGAGAGAAAATCCAGTTCACGATGGATGGAACGATTGAACTCTTCCATAACTGCTACAGGATCGGAGACCACGGTATTGAGAGAATGCTTTTTTAGAACTTTAGCAAAGTCTGAAAGTATCTCAATATCTACATTGATTATATTCTGAATATCTGGACGTTGTATCTTAATAA
This sequence comes from Candidatus Zixiibacteriota bacterium, assembly GCA_003641415.1. Taxonomy (GTDB): domain Bacteria; phylum Zixibacteria; class MSB-5A5; order GN15; family FEB-12; genus B120-G9. Next base: position 1,014 of record QNAG01000199.1, read on the forward strand.
CAACATGATGACCGTTGTGAAGTGTAGCTCTATGTACCTGGGCAATTGAGGCGGCGGCCAGTGGTTGCTCATCAATGTGCGAGAAGGCTGTTTCTTGTTCCTGTTTCAATTCCTCTTTGATAATATTCCGTACTTCCTCATAGGAAAAGGGGCTGACTTCATCCTGTAGTTTCTGTAACTCTGTAGCTACATCCGGCGGAACGAGGTCGGGACGCATGCTGAGGACCTGAGCCAATTTTACGAATGTCGGGCCGAGTTCTTCGGCTGCATACCGCAACCGTTCTGCTCTCGACATTGAGGAATCAACATGTTTACCAAACATTGGAACAATCTTATCGCCAAAGCGACTTATAAGGTCCTTGCGCGTAACATCTACAACATCACCAAATCCGTACTTCAGGAGAATACCAAGGATCTGCCGATAGCGGCGCATATGTCGCCAATTTCGCCCGATTCTAAGAGACATAAATCATTCTCCTTTCATTGGTAACATAGTAAGCCGGCGTTTCGCCTCAGCGTATCCCACTTCTATTGCCTCACTGGCTCTGTTGAATTCAAGAAAATTGATGTGTGATAAATCAGGTTGAATCAAGAGATCAGGTGGATCGGACTTAAGCCTTGTGGCAGAAATCTGTACTTCCATGATATTGATGGAGGAAGTGATTACATCAAAAATGCTTGGTAGCGGTTCTACGTTCTTGCTGTGTTTTGTCCACGACAAAGCAGAGAAATCAATTGTTGCAAGTCTGTTATTCAGAGCTTCTAAAATTGTATTCTTCTTTTCAGTATGTTGCTGATCGTCCTTTTGCGAATGTGAGACGCCCACTTCAGGGGGTGTGTTTTGAAGAGATCCCTTCTTGCCAACCAAGCCATGGCTTAGATCAACGGCTATAACGAAATCTGCCCCCATCTCTTTTACAACGCTCACAGGAACCGGGTTGACCATTCCACCATCTACAAGAATCCTGCCGTTATTTCTTACAGGTGTAAATATACCAGGAATGGAGATACTGGCTCTGACTGCCTCGATAATGTCTCCTTCTCTTATCACGACCTCGTCTCCCGTATTCAAATCCGTTGACACGGCACAGAATGGGATAGGTAGCTCTTCGATATTGGTCTTCCTCAAGTGATTACGAACGAACCCAGCAACCTTCTTGCCGTCAATAAGTCCTGACTTTGGTAAGACGACATCAAAGAGATATGCTATCTGTTTCCAGTCAAGTCGGACAGCAACTTCTTCCAGATCTTTTATATTACCCGCAGCAAAGACTGATCCTACCACCGAACCGATACTGGTACCGGCGATATAGTCAATGTCTATACCTGCTTCAGTCAGAGCACGGATCACTCCAATATGCGCCCATCCTCGAGCAGACCCACCTCCCAGAGCTAAACCTACCGATTGATTGAAATTTACCGTTTTCATAAGTCCACCTCATAAATTCTGTATTTTTTGTAAATAGTTCCCCCTAAAGAGGTGTCAAAGCTATTGATTTCGTCATTATCCTCTAGATTCCAGGACAATTCGCACCAATCGTAGCCAAGTCGTTGTGCGGCTTTTTCTGTCTCGTAGTAGAGAACAACATGTAATCCTGTCTTGCGGTACTCCTTTAATACTCCAAATACCAATGCTCGCAACCCCCTTACTTTGTGTCGATAATAGGCAAACTTCGCAAAACCCGTGATACCAACGGAGCCATTAAGATGTTTCAGTACCTCATTGTAGTTCGGAACAGTGACACCTACTGCTACTGGTTTTCCCTCAACCTCCGCAAAAAGAACGAGGTCAGGAACAACCAGCGGTTTGAGCATTCTAGCAATTTTGTCTATCTCAGCATTAGTCATGGGAACAAAACCCCAATTTTTTTCCCATGCGGTGTTATAAATCCGCTTGATATGCTCCAAATCACGGTCGAAATATTTCATTTCAAAGGGACGAACAACCACCTTGGTACGGTGCCGTACAAGCTCGACCAGCTTTTCAAAGCGCTCAGGTATTCCAGCTGAAGTAGTCTTATGAAAGGCGTACAAATCTTTGCCCTTACCAAAACCATACGCTTCAGCCAAAGACAAATAATACGGCGGATTAAAGGGCATCATTAGTACCGGCGGCATATCAAATCCCTCCAGCAGGAAAGCACACTCGGCATTCATTGAAGGATTTACAGGTCCTCTCAAGCGTTCCATCCCCCGCTCTCTGCCCCAGGTGACGGCCGAGTCGAATAATAAACCTGCAACCTTATTGTCATTGATGGATTCAAAGAATCCAAAAAAAGCGGTTTTTTCTTTGTGAAACCGGTTATGGTTATCATCTATGATGCATGCAATCCTCCCCACTATCCGACCAGTATCCTTACATAAAAAACGCTCAATTTCCGCATGCTGAAGAAAGGGGTTGTATTTGCGGTGAAAGACCTTTTCCAGTTCCTTGCGTAATGGGGGTATCCAGTTTGGGTCGTTTTTGTAGAGATAAAAAGGCAATTCAATAAAATCCTCGGCTTCTCTTCTTGTTCTTACCGGAATCATCTCCAGTGCAGATTGATGCTTTATATTCATGCTGTTTCTCACCTCAATACTCCTCGATATTGGTTGGTTTAATAATTGTGTTCTGATCAATTGCGAGAACATTGCAAAGAGCAGTATTGGCCAAGCGTACACCATTGGTTGCCTTTACGTTTTGCAGTTGGATATTTGAGAGAGCCAGCTTAGCCCGAAGTAAATCGTTCTCAATAATAATGCCTGCTTGAAGTAGGTTCTTCAGGTCCTCTACATGAGATTCTAACTGCGCAATCGACTCCTCGGTGACTTTCACAAACTCATTGGCGCGGATTAGTCCCCAGTATGCCAACGATGTACTCAACCCCTCTGATCTTTGTAATTCCAGTTCGGAGTTTTTCTTCTGGTAGTTGGCAATCTTAAGATTATTGGTTAACGCAAACCCTGTGAACAAAGGTTGTTCAAGCGAGAGATTTATTGTGTAGTTATCGTCATCGCCCACAACTACATCACCAAAACCAGAGACATACATATAAGGCGTTTCATCAAGCCTGGTATATATTGCTTGGGCATTAAACTTAGGGAGGAATCGCATCATGGCAATCTTTACCTCTGACTTTGCCTCATCGACCTTATACGATGTCGCCGCCAAAGAATGATTGTTCTCCAGGGCTATCTTGGTAGCTTGCTTAAAATCAAGAGTCAGGGTGTCAGAGCATGCAGAGGATAAAGGAAACACCAACCCCATCGCTAAAATGGCTACCATCCTCAATCGCATCAAACTTAATTGTTTTTTATGTTGAATTATCATCAGGTCAAATAATTATCCCTATTTGGAAATGGTTAATCCTTCAAGGATGAGTTTCACGATGTAGTTCACATCGCGGTCTGTTGCAGCAAAATCAACTTCCGTTGCCGATACCCCGCTGGAGCTGTGGATGCTTTTGAATTTAAGCGACTCGGATACAGCGAGAATGCCATCGGCCACACGAGTCGAATCACACGAACGGATTTGTCCATCGTCAATGCCTTGCTGTATGATTCCAGAGAGGAATACTATCTCTCGCTTCATAACAGCCTTATAGATTTTGTCAAGCAGTGGTTTTACTTCAACCAGAACCTTTATCGAAACATCAAGCAGATTTGCAACTTTACAGAAATATTCCAACCGGCCGCTCATGTAGCTAAGGATTTTTCGCCCAACAGATTTCTGCTTTGCAACTACCTGTTGCAACCAATGCAGCATCTGGTCAGCCTCATGGGTTATGACATCACGGAAAATCGTTTCTTTGCCATCATAGTAATGGTATAGAGAACCAGCTTTCATCCCAACTTCCTTGGCTATGTCTTCCATAGTAGTCTTGGCAAACCCATGCAGGGTGAAACACTTTTGAGCTGCGCTCAGTATCTTCGTACGTTTATTATCTTCTTTTGACTCCGTTTGATTCATCATTCATATCTCACTTTCTAATTCTAATAATCTGTTATTCTATTAGAATGTTCGGTTATTTTAACGCAGAAGTCAAGAATTTATTTTACTATTCTTTAAGAAGAGCAAAAGTTGCAGACACTAAATCGTGATCAAAATAGTATCACGTTATTCGGTGTTATAGGGAGTTATGGGGACAAGAATTATCGTAAGTGATTGTCGCACAATTAAATGGAGGTGGAGGGTCGAATCCCATATTCGCGTTGCGGCACAAGGACTTACACCCTATTGTGACCAAATTGTGACCGTTTTCTCATTTGGTGGATTGAATGATACATGGCTGACAAGATCACAAGACAACTACGTTTCTTAGCTACAAACTGATATAAAACGACCAGCCACCGATTGCTGACGACATCTTGGTGGCTGACCGTAAAGAATTGTTTATGCTCTCTGTTCAGTGTTCAATGATTTTTAACACTGCGAACTTC
>QNAG01000200.1 GCA_003641415.1 Candidatus Zixiibacteriota bacterium
CCGATCGACTATTTAGTCATTACCGCGAACGGACAGGCTCTTAATATGCCACGATCAAAGGATCAAGAAAAACCCCACACCTCTCGATGTGGGGCTATTGCAATTATCGGGGTAAAATTATTGGACCAATTTCCAAGAGGCCATTCCTGATTTTGTGCTTATTGGGTTTTCCTCCTGGAGACGGGTAATTTCACCCGTACTTGATTGAACAAAAACAGATGTCCCAGCCTCACGACCAACATGGATATTTGGTGATGTTGCTAGACCTTTTCCAAGGCTTACGTTCGTCGTTGCCTGTTGTCGTTCAGTGCCGCCATCATCAACAGTTGAAGTTCCAAGGACACCACTATAATGGGCGGTACCAGTTTTATAATAAAGAGCCCATAGAAAACTATCACCTCCAGCAGAGCAGACATCAGATTCAGGAATAAAGGTTGTAAAAGAGAGAAGACCACCAATCAATGCGGCCTGGCCCAGAGTCCTTTCACCCGTGTTGGAAGAAAAATCAAGCATCCAGCCATCCTTGACCGCTTGATCAGAAAGTAAACCGGCCCAGTTACCATCGGTTACACCATTCACGGAAAGGTCTGAATACACATTAAAATCAGTGGCATCAATGATATCACCTGTTAACAGGGTACTCCAATCCTTAACACCACTCGTTAATGGTTCTTTAAGTCCATAAAAACTCTGCTGGTTATCATCGCCCTTGTCATCCGCGTTAAAATAACGACCGGTACCAAAAAACACCCAATTACGGCCATCATCATCCTGACCTATAGCAGGTGCTGCGGTGATGGGTTTACCTACATCCATCAGGACATTACTTTGCCAAACACTCGGGCTAGGTTGGTCGTCGATAACAATACGCCTGAGTTTCCCGGACCAAGGCTTGGAAGTACCGCTGATTGTCCCGAAATAAACAGCATCAGTATTGTAATCAAGGTCGAAATCAACCGCAACAGGATCGCTAACAAAGGTATTTGTATCAAAAGTGGTATACACATTGAGACCTGCCACTAAATCACCACTGCTATCTAATGTGTACAATTCATTATTCGTTGCAAGTTTAACGAGATCAAGCATATAAAACTGACCGGGTTGATTACTTTTTGCACTATCTAATACGCTATCATCATAAACTCCGGTTCCAGCATTGACACTTCCCGGTTGACCATTTACATCTGCAGGACCAGAACCAAAAGCCAAGTACCACCTATTCTCTCCAGAGCTAGGGGAACCATCATTATAACTTTCAAAAGTTCCATCATGGTCACCATCTTTCATAACAACAACAGCTGGATAGCTGGTAGAAAAACCCATTCGTGGCATCACAAGTTCAGCAAGAAGTTCTGGTGGTCTTTCAGGGTTCGTAATATCAAAAACCATAAATGCCGATTTCATCGTGGGATCATTAGTATCTGGAATGGTTCTGCCATCTCTTTTGTCGATATCAGCAACAACAGCCCCTCCCCCGAAGCGCATCCCAATCACCATCACCGTTCCCCAACCATTTGGATGAATACAATCCTCATCACTCAAGTCGGAGCAAGCAGCTTCTTCCGTAAAAATTTTCGCATCAAAAACCCTCGGCTTTTGGTCGACATAATATACATGCTTTGTTTCATCATAGGAGGTCTGAGTCAACCAATAGAGATGAGTCAAAAGATTGTAAGGGACATATGCCCACAATTCAGATCCCAAAGCTGGCATACTTGAGTCAGAACCACACGGATAATCGGTACAGAAGCGTTTACTGTTTGCGTCAAAAAAACCACCATTAAATGCGTGAACCATACCATCATTGGCTCCAGCATAAACGACCTGTCTCCTGTTTTTGTATTTTTCAGCAAAATAAGCGTAACTTAAATCCTGATAAAGAAGATGGAAGTTTTCTGCAGGACGACCAACCAATGTCGGAGTCGAATAGGTTATGTCACCCAAACGCCAGGTTTTACCATCATACAACCGGGACCGCACCTCTGTACCAGCAATATCGCCATCACTACTATCACTTAAAGGAACAGGGTTTCCATTATCATCAAGATAATCTTCGCCCCGGATATAATTGATCTGACGTTCAGTTTGCTCCACAAGAAATGTGTCAAAATCCACCGTTGACAAAGAAGATATGGATGATGGGGTATCAAGAAAAGTGGGGTAAAGAGTTAAGTAAGGATAAATTTCCTCAATATCATCTAAATCACCTGCAGAGGGAGCTGAAGATGGCCAGACAAAAGGTTTTATTTCAGACGAATCAACAGCGGCATCACGATCACCATCAATCCAGGTAAAAATATATCTTTTGTCATCATCTGTCAGATAGGCTGCCCCAGTATCAGATCTCTGCGTTTCAATATTAGTGTCGATAGTACTACTATTCAACCAGTCTGAAGATCGCCACAGATAATTAAGATCGTCAAGGCTTACAGTATCAACAAAACTGTCATAACATTCGACAGTGGCTGGTGGAGTTGTACGAGAAGGGCAACTTGCAGTATCCAGTTCCAACTTCTGATTACCATCTCCATCCTCATAGCGACCTGCAGTACCATCTTCGTTAAATACAACGATATAATCATCCACTAAATCCAGCGTACCATTAGCGACAGTATCTCCACTAGCGATAGTGTCTTCACGCATATTTCCATAAGCATCCATCAATAGAGCATGAATCTGCCCAACCCAACTCACTGAATGACCGTCCTCATCTGTTTTACTAGGAAAAAATACAGACTGATAAATAGCTCCTTCACCGCTTCGGGTATTGGAAATAACTGAAGCAGCAGTTCCTGAAGAGGCTTGATTCAAAATGGAGGCAAAGGACTTATTAAGTTGCTGTTCAAGCTTAAGTGGGTTCGTCACATAATAATAAGTATCAGGGATTCCATCTCCATCTTTGTCCCACTCAGAGTTATCAGGATTACCATCCTCATCAAACTCTATAGGGGTCCCATCATTATCAGCATCATCAAATGCTCCCCACTTTGCAGCATACCAAAGCGGGTTCTCTAATAATTGAGCCGCCTCCGCACCAGATGAATTTGGCGTAAAACGCCTAGTCGTTGACTTAGGAAGAACTCCCAAAGCAACATTATGACTGTTCCCCGGTTGATCACGACTAGGGATCACATCTGTTGCACTGGAAATAGGACTGCTTCCAGGGGGTGTATCCAAAAACACAAGAAAATCGTCACCTGGATCAGTATCATCATCAGTTACCTCAAGATAGGTGCCATCTGCAGTTGTCCCAGAGATAATATAACCGGCATGTTGAATATAGCTACCCGACGCATAAGTGGTTGACAAACTGATATCTACCGCAGTTGCAGTTGCTGGATCTGAAACAGCGGTTCCTGTGCTATCTATCAACTGGTAAGTATAAACAACAATATCATCCATATCATGATCAGCCCCTTGCTCCACATCTTCATAGTTAATTCTGAACGTTCCAGAGGTAGGAGTCAAAGTATCAACAAAGAAATCAACAATGGTGTTTGTCGGCCAGTAGTTCCAAACATGAGAGTTACCATTACTGCCAACCGTTTTAGCAAAAGGAACCAAAGTAATATCATGTTCTCCTACCGTCAAATTTATCCGGGGTAGTGGCGAAGCCAAACCAACAGAATAGGTAAGAACTTTTTGATCTCCAGCAATACTTGGCTGAAGATCAGTCAGGTGACCATACTTAGCAACAGAAGCCGCATAATAGCTCCCCCCCTTTGTGGGTTCTTCTGGACACAAGCCCCTGATATTACCAAATCCAGTAATTGTTTTTTCGGTACAGGACCCATCAAAGATGGATCCACTTTGACCAATATATTTATTTCCACTGATGCCCTCAGCAGTTGATATCTCATCAGCCAGATCTTCAGCATCAAATCCGGAGCCCGGCAAATCAGCGGTCATCCCAGTACCAAAATTGGAATTGATGCCTGGCAGCTCATCAGAATCAAAAGTGGGATTAATATCACTGAGAACCAGCATAAAAGGCTTTGAACAAGTTGGAAAACCACCATCAGTTTCATCATAAGGGTCATTCCAGCTTGCCTGTTTCAACCCCAAGCGTGCATCAGCAGAGCCACTCTCCGTAAAGGTAAAATCAGAAGTTGCAGACCCCAGTCCAGCAAAATAGCGCTGGGTTTCATACATCATTTCAGCAACGGGATTTCCCCAATCTCGACATTCTCCTCCCTCCATCGGACCATCCGTAATCCAGCCACAATTTTGGTAACTCAAACTATCATAGTCCCAGTCAAGAATATGCATTTCATCTATTGTTTTGATTATTCCATTTACCGTAGAATTGTATTGCCCGGTTGTTGTCGTTAAAATTTCATCCTTTATGCTACCAACCTTTTTCCTTAGTACCCCCCCGGAGGTGTTCTTTTCATAAGACCCTGTCATTAAACCAAAATACATCCGATCGCTCTCGCCATGTCGTTGCAAAATCCCTATTGGCTTGTAATCACCATCAGGGTATTGCTTACAATTTGGTTCAAGACCAACGCTTGTATCACAAACTTTGACCCGTACAACATAATCAGTGATCGTCGAAGCTGGGGTTGAAAGACGATACGTAGCTATTGTTAAACTCGTAAAAGCCGTATTAGGGACAATCTGCCATGCATTACCAGAAGCAGGGCCACTCCAGTACAGATAATATTTATCTCCACCACCAGCTTCCTCCATCCGGAATTCAACGGTGTGGGTTCCTGCCGATAAAGTCATACTTCCATTATAATTAGTGCTACCATCTGCACCATGTGGCCCATAGTAACCGACAATCAGTTCATTTGCTGTGCCACCATCAATAATAACCTCAACCGCATCGTCACCATCAACAGCAAAGTCATAATCCCCTGCAGTGCTAATTTTTAAGATTCCGGTAAAAATAGTTAAATAGTTATCCTGCTCATCATCATCATAATTATATGGGTCATAATCATCGCCCCATGGGTTACCAGCCCCGTCTATAGCTCCAAAATCAGCAATTGAAGGTGAAGGATATCTTTGATCTACATGATTTCGAATAGAATAATCAAGCCAGGAAGCGCTCCCAAATGAAGAACTAGGGTTTGCAAACATATTTACTAGAGCTTCAAAATCGCTATGATCATCAGGATGCCCAGGATGACCACCCGCAGACGTTTCAATTGAGTCATCGGCAACAGGCCCTTCTTTAGCAACCCATTCCCATATCCGGTGAGTGTTACTTAAAGCGACACGCAACAGGGGATGATCATCAGATCCCTCACCATCATTATCAGCATCAAGAGTTGTTGACGCGAAAAGATGGCGTAAGCCTGAACCTGCCACGGGAGCAGAAAATGGGGTGTAATCAGCGATATCATAACCATCATTGGCAATACTGGTATACTCTTTACCCCA
>QNAG01000201.1 GCA_003641415.1 Candidatus Zixiibacteriota bacterium
AAGATCATCAATTGTCTGTTCCTTCGTTTTAGTAGAGACTTCCTTTTCCGAAGTTGACGTGGTTCCAAGAGAATCCTTTAGATAACCGGCAGCCTGTTCTGCTTCAATAACAATACTGCGCAGATGTTCAACTGTATCACCGCCAAGTTCGGGACGTGAAATAGCAAGTTCGGCGTTTCCAATAATCGCTGAAAAATGGTTATTCAAGCGGTTAAGAACAGCGCCAGTATTGTTCCGATTTATTTCTTCCCCATCCAGAGTTACACCCAACCGGTGAAGTTCCGCAACAGTAAGACGCATCGAATACAGCGAAGTAGCCAGGGTGAGTAGGCGTTCCCATTCGCCGCGTTCACTCTCATTTAACTCAAAAATGAACAGGGTCACGACTCCGACTACTCTTTCCATGCACTGTACCGGACAAGCGGCTACAAACCGTGGAAGCCCACGCTCACCAAACATCCTGTAAAGACGATCTCGTGTAGAGGGTTCAAAGGTTTCGACAACTTTCGCTACTGCATTTCTCCCATAAGCGAACTGCACTTCGCCTTGAATTGCCGCCAACCCGATTGTCCCCTCTCCGGGAAGAATCTCAAGGCCATCAATCTGCTCAGGATCGACTTTTAATCCGGTCACAGCCTTCATCGATCCATCGTTGTTTCTCACGTGGGTAATTCCAATTGAGCCATCTGGTAATAGCTTTTTCAACTTATCCAAGAGAAACCCCGGGTCATCCCGGAACCGTCCTTCACGGTCGAATTGCATCAAACCGAGGATAGTCTGAAAGCCTCTGCGACGGGTCAGGTCCTGCCGATGGGTGTCGCTTTGCTGAAGAGCCAACCCACCTAAATGCGCATACATCTCAACGGTTTTCAGCTCAGAGTCGTTCAATTTGAACGGTGTCCCATCACGACGTAACAGAAGAGCACTCTTACCTTGCAGATTCATCATGGGAAACACAAGGGTTGAGAAAGCCACGTATTGTCGGCCATCGTCAGTAGTTGCTTCCTGGTTAATGATTAGTGGTTTGTTTCTGTCAACAGCATCCACAAGCGCAGTTTTGTAGCTCTCCGACAAGTCTGCCAAAGCTTCACTGCCACCGTGAAATTGCAGTTGGCCATTAACTAACCCCACAAAATGAACGGATTTCGCCGTCGCTAAACCAACCAGTTTGCTGCAAAAGGCGTTCACCGGATCTCCGGAAACCAAGGCATCCGCAGCGCCAATAATTCGCGTTGTCAGATCAGATTTCGCCGCCTTATTACTCTCGGACTCGGAACGGGTTGAAGATAGTTCACGCTCTAATCGGGCTGATTTGATTTTTCCCGCAAGCCATTCGGCAACCGGTTGCAGATAACGTATTTCCTGATAACTGAAATACCGGCTGTCTTCACTTAAAAGAATTATAGCGCCGATTTTGTCCATCCCCAACACCAAAGGCAATACCAACGATGAGTTAAAGCGCGATGTTTGTAACTTTCCAGACCGGTTGATAACCTCAAACTCTCCACCCAAAAGCGGTTCACCAACATCGATTGCCTGACTGACAATATTTCGCTCCAACGGGAAGTATTCCAGCGCTGCCTGCTCAGGTCGGGTAAGCCCGACTCCTGAAGCCAAGACGAACTGACGGCGATTGCGATTCAACAGAAAAACCGCCCCGGCACACTCAGGAAGATGTGCGACAATCTCCTTCACTGAAATATCCAACAATGACATAAGCTGATATGGCCCGCGAGTATCTCTTTGCAGGTTGTTCAAAATTGCAAGTCTTTGCTCCCGGGTCTCAATATTTTCACGCCTGCTTTGCCAGAAATCAGCGTATAACGCCAAGCCTACAGTGACCAGCGCTATCCCGATCAAAACCAAGACAAATTGGGCAGCATCGATAATTGGATAGACTTCTGCAAGAAACCAGTCATGGTACGCAGGTAAACTCTTAATTCCCTGCCATACCGCAACAAACAGCAACAATATGCCGCCCAGTGAGAAGGATATTCGACCAGAAATACCTTCACCCGAGAAGAACCTCAAGCGAAAGGCCAGGAACACCAGAATCAATCCGACAAAAATCGATAATAATAAGTGTGGCAACAATATCAGCATCAGTTCGACACCTCCATCCGACCATGCAGAGTATAAGCATCCGCTGAAGTAATTCGTATTGGAACAATATCACCCGGGCTTACATTTTCTGCTTCAAATAGCACGGTTTTGTTTCCTTCGGTTCTGGCCCGTAGCACTTTGGAATCACGACGCGAAGCTCCCTCTACTATACTTTGTCTGAGCTGATTAATCTCGCGCTGGTTTTGCTCATACCCAATTTTCTGTTGGAGTGAGATGAGCTTTTTAAGACGGCGTATTTTCCCTTCCTCAGAGACATCATCTTCATATCCCGCTGCTATAGTTCCCGGACGAACCGAATAACGGAACATAAATGCCGAATCGTAACGAACCCGGCGGACAACGTTTAGGGTTTGTTCAAACTCCTTCTCGGTTTCAGTAGGGAAGCCAACAATCAAATCAGTGGTGATTACTACATAATCAAGGGAGCGACGGAGTGATTCGATTATCTTCAGATAACTCTCTACAGTATAACCGCGCCCCATTTTCTCCAGTACCCGGTCAGCTCCTGACTGTAAAGGTAAATGTACATGGGGCATAATCCGTGGTTCTCGAGCAATAATCTCAACCAATCGCTCCGACAAATCCTTTGGATGAGATGTCATGAAGCGCAATCGAGGAACATCGGTCTCGTTGATCACTCTCTCCAGAAGTTGTGGAAAATCAGTGTGGTTGTGCCGGTAGCTATTAACGTTTTGTCCTAACAAGGTAATTTCGACAACACCTTCCGCTACCAGAGAACGGACATTTTGCACAATCTGATCCGCCGAGTGAGCTCGTTCCCTTCCGCGCACATAGGGAACGATACAGTAAGTGCAGAAGTTGTCACAACCTCGGGAAATCGTCACAAATCCGGAGAAGGGAGTCTCTTTGGAGGGAACAATGATATCCATGTTTTCATGTCCAAAGGCTGTCATGACAGAGGGCGCGCCTTCGATATTTTCAAGGGCATCGGGCAACTCGAAAAGCCTGTCAGTACCGAGGATGTAGTCTACATGTGGAGCGACCTTAAGCAGTTCTTCGCCCAGTCGCTGAGCCATACAACCAACCACGGCTACTTTCAGTTGCGGGTTGTTACGTTTCAACCGCTTTATTTCTCCAAGTCGTCCTATTACTCTCTGCTCGGCCTTATCCCTCACAGAACAAGTGTTTAGGATTAACAGGTCAGCATCGACTTCACTATTGACTCGCTGATAACCCCGTGTTGTCATGGTTGTGGCCAATGTTGAAGAATCAGCCAGATTCATCTGACAACCGAAAGTTGTAATGTGGAAAGTACATATTTGCTTGTTACCAGCCACGATTAATCCTCTGTGGAATCCAACGACTTGTTCCCAGCTAACAGATTGATAATACACAACTCACAGGTTGAAATGCAACTAAAACAGCAAAGGAGCCCCCAATGATACCATTTTCATGGTGAACTAAACCGAAAAGTGACAATTATCCGTTGTTCGTTTGGTGCGATATAAGGCTGAAACATACGCGAGATAGGAATGGCTGCGGAATATTCATCTTTAATGCTGAGCGGAGTCGAAGCACGACATTTTACGAACACAAGGAACGTTCTATTGCTTAAAAACGCCCGATGTACGTTATTCGGATTTCTCGCGAGAGTGTCTCAAATTCTCTACGGTTCTCAAGAAGGTCCTTCAGGATAGCTTCCAATTCAAGATTCTCGGCAAACAACCACTTGACCGACAGATTGAGATACCCGCGCCCTTTACCGGCAAATTCATAAGAGGAACCATCAGGCAGACTGGAGCGATCATCATTAAAAGCAATATCATATTCCATCAAAAGCGCCAGGTCGTATTTGAAGGTGGCATCAAACCCACCGAAGAAATTGATGTTCTTATCTCCGTCGTGCTTGTATTCACGAGAATAATTGACTCCGGCGTGCCATCCGGCTGTCCACTGGTAGAAATAAAAACTTCGGCTCGCAACCGCATAGAATCCACGTGATTTGTATGTATACCGTTCGAGGGACTTGTTATAGGCGCCGCTTCCCTGCGATGAAAAACCAACCGAAACGGCGGGGAAATATTCGAGTTCGTCAATCAGGCGAAACTTAAGACCAAACTCAATCGATGGGTTCCAATCGGGGTCACGGCTAGAGATAACACCTTCCCCCCCAAAAGAAATACCCATCATAAGTCGATGCGACAGGCCAATATCGGTGTATCCCAAAGCTCCACCATCGGGGTAAAGACGGACGCATATACTGTAATAACCGCGAGGAAGAGTGCCTGCAGTGGGTATATCAACCAGCCATCGTGGGGGAACATCATAGAGGCTGGTCTGACCTGATCCTGCATCGTCCTGCGCAGTAATTAACGATGCCAGACATAATATTGCAGTGAGAACAACGAATAATAGAAGTATGGATTTCTTCATCAATATACTACCTGTAAGCTAATGTAAACGGTTTCAGCTTTCCAAGTAGAATAGCAGCCACCGTGAATGCGAGTCAACTAAAAGTAAGGAAGGTGACTGAAACACGACTGATAAAATTGTCATGTTTTGATTTTATTTATCAAGCAACAGAGATATTGCACTATCGCCCAGTTTTCCCTACCTTTATATCAATTGGTGAAAACACTCTGAATGGAGACATAATATGTCATATCTTAAAGAAACTGATCCCGAAATATATGAAGCCATAATCAGCGAAACCAATCGCCAGTTCAACAAGCTGGAACTAATCGCTTCAGAAAACTTCACATCACGGGCGGTGATGGAAGCCTGTGGGGGGGTCATGACCAACAAGTACGCCGAAGGTTACCCGGGTAAGCGTTACTATGGCGGCTGTGAGTTCGTCGATGTTGCCGAGGACTTGGCTCGCGACAGACTCAAGGATCTCTTTGGCGCAGAACATGCCAATGTGCAACCACACTCCGGCTCGCAAGCTAATATGGCGGTCTATTTCACCGTGCTTAAACCGGGCGATAAAGTGATGGGACTGGACCTTTCCCACGGCGGGCACCTTACGCATGGCCACCCGATCAATTTCTCAGGGATGCTCTATGAGTTCCATGGCTACGGTGTGAGACAGGATACAGAAGTTATAGATTACGATGATCTCATCGAGCAGGCCAAGAAGATTCAGCCCAAGATGATTGTAGCCGGAGCTTCGGCCTATCCTCGCTTCTGGGACTTTGAGAAAGTACGCGAGGCCTGCGACGCCTGTGGGGCGATAATGATGGTCGACATCGCGCATATCGCCGGACTAATCGCGGCAGGGTATCATCCGTCACCGA
>QNAG01000202.1 GCA_003641415.1 Candidatus Zixiibacteriota bacterium
AATAATTGTTGGCTTCGGCAATAATCTTAAACTCCATAGACACCAATTCAACAGCTCTCATCAACATCATGGGATCTTCAGCATATATTTTTCTTATCCGATGTTTTGCCTCGCTATCACGCTGAATAGTACCGATAGTTTTTCTAACGATGGTGATAGCCAACATCCTACCTTCAAGTGGCGTTGCCGTGATTAAGCTTGGCATGTAATCAGGTGATTTAGGAGCAGGGTCACCTGCAATTGCGAAACCGGACAATGCCGTTATTGTGATGAAAGCGATGATTGCGAGTAGTCTTTTCATGGGTAAACTCCTGTCTAAAAAAATTTAAATACACTTTTGAACATTACATATTCAATAAAAACACGAACTGCTTGAATTATTGGCCGCTACAATTTGGGCCGTCCAGCAGATTAATCAAAATCTTCTGACAACCATTAGCAACCCGAACAAGTACTGTCAATCATTTTCACCAGGCGGAAAAAGGAAAAAAAGAAAAAAAGGGAATCCTTCGAGGAAAAAGCAAAATGATAAGATATTACCACTATCAATCTCAACCATCCGCCCAAGCTGCAACCTTGAGATTCATCGTAATAGGATATTTGCTCAATATACGTAACAAAATCCTGATAGTGTTATGTTTAGAAGTGTGGGCAGTATTAGATCTTGCCCTTGGTAATATCAACTCACAACAAGATCCAATAGAAACCGTTTTTACAAAATTGACTTCGACATCAGTTGATCGGTTAATATCAAACCCAGATCATTAAATGCGGGACAGCAAAAAATTAATCCGGGGAAAAGGTTTTCCAGTTCGTGCCATTGTAGACATGCAGTTTTCCGTCACTTCCATAATAGAGAGTTCCGCTTACCGGGTTAGTCGGGTTGGCTGTTTGTGGTACTAAAGTCAAAACATTATCAATCGAAACCGGCCCGTCCGATTTGATTCCTCCGGGACCGACATTCACCCCCCCGTGAACCTGTAAGTGGTCCCCGATCCTGGCATTTTCAGAGACTTCAATACTGTTTGCAGCAATTGATCCGATCTGGGCCGTCGGGACATCCAATCCTGAGATATCAAAAACCTTAACACCAGGGTATTCGGAGTTTAAACAAGCAACATATGCGTATTTACCGGAGACGATTATATCTGCACCAGAACTATAGTCAGCACTAGATTTGCCTATATGGGTCGGATAGTACGGATCTGAAATATCGAGAATCTCAACCCCTTCATAGCCTGTAATATAGGCATATTTACCGCGCACCTGGATAGAGTTCGGGTACTGCAGATTCATTATACCATTGTCAAATACCGCACTTACATGAGTTGGATTTTCCGGATCGGAAATATCAAGGATTTCAACCCCGCAATCATTATATGCTGTGATATAGGCATATTTCCCGGAGACATAGATCGAATTAGCTCCCTCCAGCGCAAGTTCATCAGTTGTCTCGCTACTGTTACGCAGCGCCCCAACTTTGAAGGGGTCGCTCGGGTCCGAAATATCGAGAATTGTAACCGCGTCATCTTCAAATGCCGCGACATAGGCATATTGGCCAGAGACATAGATTGATTTGGCTCCTCTCAGCCCGAGAAGAATTGCGTCGCTAAGTTTGCCGACATGGGTGGGACTGGTCGGATCTGAAATATCAAGAATCTCGATCCCGTTATATGCTGCAACATAAGCATATTTGCCGACAACACAAATTGAGTAAGCTCCGTCTAATTCGGTTGTACCATCGTCAAAAATAGATCCCGCATGGGTCGGATCGGTCGGATCTGAAATATCGAGAATTGCAACCCCGTCATCATTCTTTGCTGCAACATAGGCATATTTTCCGGATACGCAGATCGAATAAGCTCCATCAAGTGCGATAGTGCCGCCGGGGATATCGTCAGCAAAGGAGCCGACATGGGTGGGGTTGGTCGGATCTGAAATATCGAGAATCTCGATCCCGTCTTCATCAAATGCTGCGACATAAGCATATTTGCCGACGATACAAATCGAATAAGCTTTGTTCAGCAGGGTAGAGTCATCATCGGTAAGCGAACCGATGAGGACGGGATCACCGGGGGTCTGCAGAAAGTTGCCGTCTTCAAGAGTCAGTTTCTCGGTCGGTGAGGTTGTGCCGATGCCAATATTGCCATCACTATCCCAGCTACCATCACCGGGTAGGGTGATGGTGCCGGTAAAGACAGGGCTGGCTGTAGCCGCCTTACTGTCAAGTTGAGTTTGGATGGGTGAGGACACGTTTTCCACATGATTAAGTTCGGTTGCGGTCGCCGTCACCACGGTTGAATTGATGTGGAGAGTTGTCATATTGGCGGTGCCAGAAACATCAAGATTGTAGTTTGGTGTCTCTGTGCCGATACCAACATTTCCGGAACCATCAATTGTCATTTGTGCCTGAAGCGGCAATGTCATGAAGATAATAAACAATGCAACAACAAGTTTAAATACAGTACTGAAAGCAACCTTCTTCATTTTCAATATTCTCCCATTTAAGGCTGAGTATGATTCCGTTGACTTACATATCCACTGCCAATCTCAACTATTCGGCCAATCAACAAACAAAAGATTGATCGTAATATGCGTAACAAAGTCCTATCGCTGAGAATCTCTTGTTTGTGGATATAGTAATTCGCTTGAGGTTTGCAATGGATATCTCAACTACAATAAGCCTGCAAAACGAGACCATAAAGGTGAATTCATAATACTTCATTAGGTGTGCGAATCAAAACGAAAGTGCAACCCGGGCTAGACGAAATATCGATCACCTATATGGTTGTTGTTGAAATTCGTCATTTATTTCATTGATGCGGTTTCTAATCACATTGTCTAAAACTCATAGTTTCCCCCGCCGTTTGTCTGGCCTGCTGTGTTCACATAGTTATTTGTATTTCCAGAGGCGCGGTTATTGGCGTAAAAATTGCCGGAGACGAAAAAGTTGATCCCGTTAGTTGAGCCCACCACCAAATTCTCTTCAATAACATTCTTATCGCTGAAAACATAGATGTTGTTTTCTTTATTGTAACAAACGGTATTGTTCTTGACCATACAGTTGTTAAGAACCACGATACCGGCTATGCTAGTATCCTCAGACAAATTATTCTCTCCTACCGTGTTTCCGTTTATGGTGCATCCGCCGACACCACGGATGCCGCCCTTCTTATTGCCATACGCAATGTTCCCGGTTATGGTGCACTTCTTATAGGCATTGATCCCGTAACCTTCATTCCTAATAACACTACAGTCCTTGATAGTGTGGCCATAGCCACCAAGAAATATTCCGTCAGACCCATTCGAAATCGATCGAACATTAATAACTCTGT
This sequence comes from Candidatus Zixiibacteriota bacterium, assembly GCA_003641415.1. Classification (GTDB taxonomy): domain Bacteria; phylum Zixibacteria; class MSB-5A5; order GN15; family FEB-12; genus B120-G9. Next base: position 3,336 of record QNAG01000202.1, read on the forward strand.
GACCCAGTCCAAAACGGACTCCAATAATACCAAACGAACCGAAATTTCTCACGGTGCCGTTTTTTATCTCTACGTTGTATTGTTCCCACATAGAGATACCAGCGTAGGATCCAGAACCAGAACCTATCAAACTGTAACCCATAAGATCAATGGTTACGTAATTTGTGGTTACTATAATGCCAGTTTCGGCTGAGGTGAGATCGCCGGTGATATAATAGGAGCCCGGAGAGCTGATAGTATAGGGAAGGGATGATATGGCAGTTCGTACTGCATTTGCAGCCGCATCAATTATCTCACTGGCATGCTGTCCGTCAAGCAGATCGGCATCCAAAGTGGAGCCTGCACCGTCGGCAGCCAGTACTGCAGATATGGCCTCAGTACTGGTGAACCGGTCATGATGCAGGGGGTTGGTATCTGCTTTTTTGTCCATCGCCGCGACCGCCTCAGTATTACTGTAACGGCTGTGATGAGCCGAACTGTCTGCGGCATGTTTGCCGAGTTCCATATCTCTGGTGATAGTATCGGTAATCTGAGCATCCGTGGCTATGCCAGTAATTTCAGAGAAAGCATGTCCGTGAACTGACCCGGCAAAGTCTGTAGAATGATTTCCGTCCAAAGTGTCGGCATCAAGACCGGAACCCGGACCGTCATCATCAAGAATTTCAGCAAGGACGGCACCATCAGCCAGCTTGGATTCGGTAATTGAGTGATCGGCAACCTCAGGCCAGGAATTGCGTGACTCACCCCCCAGATTAATCGATTGCGTGCCCATATTAAGCAAACTGCCAAAAGTAACCCCGGTGTTATCGATAACCAAGGCCGACTCTCCGGCAGTTCTCAAACTTGCCTCGATCATGCTTATACTGCTACCCGCCAGCTCGTTAACCGTGCCTATTTCACTTAGGTTGAGCCTGGGAACCATGACCTGACCATTACTTTCCACTTCAACCCACATATTCTCGACAGCCTGATTGGAGGTTCTTTCCCGGACAGTTATATCGCCCTTTTCAAAAGTGAAAAGGGATTTTATAGATCCTGTAACAATCTCCTGATTTTCTTCAAACAAGAGATTACCGCCAAACTCGTCATCATAGATGCGCAAGGTCATCTTAACGACTTGCTCAGTACACAGTTTTTTCCCGTGCTCAAAGAGTTGGCCTTCCAGGATCAGAGTCGCATGGCAAAAGTTGCGTTCCGCCATAAATGCTGCCAAACAGATTGCTATAATGAAAAAAGAGGTGAAAATACGTTTTGTGAACATTGGTAGTTTCCTCCGTTAGCATGAATTTGGGTTTAGCAGCATTTATCGTAAAAACAAAATAGCCGGGCCACTTTTCGGGAAAGCAGTTCGGCTATCTAATAAGATTCGTGGTTTTTCATCTCAAACCCCTTGCCAAGTGTTGGCAACTCATGAGATTAGGCATACGTTATTAACTGTATATAATATGCAGAATGAATTAAGTCAAATAGACAAGCTGTTGTACGTTACTCCTGCCAATCTCAACTTTACAGCCACACATTAAACTTGAGATTCATCGTAAATATGTGTAATAAAGCCTATAGCATTAAATACTGGGCGAATGCAAATCATCATGTTATTATGAAGCTACCTGACGTTGTCGGCGGCACTAAGAACCCGCTATTTATGTTGGCTTCAGCGACCAATATGGTTTCTTTTATGTTTTTCGATACGTTCTGAAATGAGTGTACCAAGGGGAGCCAAGCATCAACGACAATGGGCACTACTTTTCAGGGGTGCCCATTGTCGTTTTAACTTTAAAATAATAAAGGCCGTTTTCTCTATTGAGAACGGCCTTTCCTGGTTTTTTTGTTCAGAAAATAACCTGTAAGGTGACAAATGCTGAAATTCAGAAGTTCTTTAGTTTAACAACTTCGAGAATTCTTTTTTCGGAACCGGCGACAACAGGTTTTCACCAGGGACTTTCAGAGTTTGGTTGAATTAGGTTGACAAATAAGTTACTCTTGGATCCGATTTCCATATCCGTCGACACATTCATTAGTCAAGATTTTTAAAA
>QNAG01000203.1 GCA_003641415.1 Candidatus Zixiibacteriota bacterium
CATCCCTTCATACGTTTTCTGGAAATTGCGATTCTGGACGAATCTGGACTTCCTCGAAAATCGTTTCATTCCGATGAAGATATTATCGTATCGATTGACTTTGAATGTTTGCAAACCGTTCACGATTTGCTTATTGTAATAAATGTCGTTGATGAGAACGCCCTTCCCATTCTGACAACTCTGAACCTTGATGATGCTCGTGCAAGTGAAAGCTCCCGCGGGCTTAAACCTGGGGCTTATAACGCCTCGTGTGTTTTGTCTGCTAATACTTTCGGAGGAAAGCGGTTTTTCCTCACCGTTCATTTAGTGTATTTGAAGACAGAACATCTTTTTGTTAATAAGATTCTCGAATTCGAGGTTATGTTCAAAGGCTACAACAGTGAATACGGCTGCCATGGAAACGTGTTTATCAGGCCTCAGTTACCTTGGACGATAAGACCCGGGTGTAGGGAGCGGTTAAGTACCCGCAAGATTTGAGATTTGTAAGCTCGTGGCGAATCAAGTTCCTGTGAGAATAATTGGTATTGGCTCAATATCGCAGATGATATTTTACGGATAATGCCATAAAGTCGCGAAGAGAACGGGTGATAAATACAAAGCAGACGATACCTTACAAAAGTTGTTTTATTCTTATCTTCGTTTTGAGAAAGGTGTTCATGTAAGCAGCAATCGAATTCTGTTTTGCTTTGTTTACGAGAGGGCTTAAGCCCTTTGAATCTTTCCAAGCTTGTTACTATTTTAAAACTCGTACACGACATTAATGAGTAACCGTTACCACGATTTTATTGAAGCTAATAAACAGCTATGGTCCAAGTTGTCTACGAGCGATTGCTCCAACGGTCTGTTAGTTGTCGAGGCGAAACGTCACCCTGTTATTTCACACGCCAATGCAGTTCTTGCGTGTATTATCAAAGAGGCCAAGGGGCTAAATATCGGATGGATTGATACAGGCGATAAACAAGTTCAAGAGCGATTGGCTTCTTATGACTCTGATTCCCGAACAGTATCCTTGACCAATTTGACATGGCTCGATAGCCTGTTCATCATATTGAAGTTTGTGTTTTCTTCCATAAGAGTATTGTTGACGAGAGATGTCAGGGGTTTCCATTTGGATGGCATTCCATTTGGTGATATTCTCTATGATTCCTATCTGGCTCGATTTAAAGTTGCGACGATTCGCAATGTTAACAAGGGCGTAATAACTACTTTGTTTATCTTGATCAGAAACTATTACAGGTTCAAGAGAACTCTACAGGATTGTGGTGCATCGGCTGTGTTGGTGTCACACCAAGTTGGTTTATCTTCTGGAGTTCTTATGCGAACTGCTCTGGGCTTGGGGGTACCGGTTTATCTTCGAACAGCAGGGAACAATAAAGTTGCACTGAATTTGTTCAATTCACTATCAGAAATTTATCAATATCCCTATAGACCTCGTTCAGTAGATATGCAGTTACTTTCATCTCTCGGCGAGAATAGACTGAACAAGGATTTTCAAGACTTGATGGCAAGTCGAGTTCTTGGACTTGGTGACGAAGATGTTGGCCGAGCGTATAATAGGCGTAAGAAGGTATACCATTCGAAAAGTGAATTTGCCAAAGAGTTTAACGTTTCAGAGGCCAAGCCATTTGTTTTTGTAATGCTGCATGCTTTTAATGATCATCCTCATTCACACTTCGGTAAAATGCTTTTTCGGGATTACTATGATTGGTTTGTACAAACGTTGGATTTCGCCAAGACCAAACCAGATATAAATTGGGTATTTAAGGAGCATCCAACGACTGCTTTTTATCCTACGCACGACATATCACTTCCGGATCATTTTATCAAATGCCCGAATCACATAGTTTTTTTGGGTGTGAATTCATCGTTTAATTCCCAAAGCCTTTTATATCTTGCCGATGTTGTTGTTACAGTATTAGGTACGGCTGGTATAGAATTTGCGGCATTAGGAGGAATTCCTTCGATATTAACTGGAGCTACTTCATACAGTGGGTTTGGATTTGCTATCGAGCCGAAGACAAAAGCCGAATATTTTGGTATCCTCGATAATATAACCGGCATCAACAGACTGACACAGCAACAACAGGACACAGCCAGAAAGTGCTTCTTATATATTCAGCGATATTCATATGTTCCATTCTCATTTTCTCCACTGCTGACTCTTGAAGAAACTAAGGAATCTAAACTTGACAGCTATTACTGGAAGCGCGTTACGGAATCTTATAAGGAAAATTCAGATGTGTGTCTAGCGGAGTTTGAAAAGTATGTCCAGTGTATTCGTCGGGAGAACTTCTCCCGCTTAAACAGGCTGCAGGTTATTGAGCATTGAGGACCGATTTCACGAAAGGTAGAAATAGATATGCATTTGGTGAGTGCCAATCAATCGTTCTTTAAAAAGGCAATGGGTTTTTCGAGGCGTATTTTGGGGCGCATTGGGAAGTTAACGGACAGATGTCAAAGAAAAACCGATATTAGAGCATATCTGTCTGGTGGCAGAAAGCCCTGGTCTCGCGGATACAAACTAAGTAAGTTCAGCTTCATAGAGGATGTGATAAATGACGAAGAATTCCTTTTGAAATTTCGCAATCTGGAGTATCTTCCGGATGGCTATGGATACGGTTATGATGAGCGTGTTGTGGAGTATCCATGGGTTTTGTCACGTCTTAGTTTGAGTAAAGGCAGATTGTTGGATGCAGGTTCTGTTTTTAATTTCAGAGAAATTATAAGACACCCATTGTTCTCAAACAAGGATTTAACAATTTTCACGCTTGTTCCGGAATCACAGGCCTTTTGGCAGAGAGGTATTTCCTACCATTACGGTGATTTACGACGAATGCCATTTAGGGATAACTGGTTTGATGAGATTTGTACCATATCCACTTTGGGTCATATTGGAATGGACAACAGAATTTATACAAAAAAAGAAAGTACCAACCAGATTGGACTTGAGGCTGAAAAAGCTGTCAAGGAGTTGATCAGAGTACTTCGACCTGGCGGAAAAATTTTGGCCTCTGTTGTATTTGGCAAGCATCAACTTATCGAATGGGATGGCACGCCTTTTGCCGAGCAGTTCGATAGTCTTTTGCTTAAGGATTTGCTGAGAGTTTTTTCGTCATGTGACAGCGTTTCGACTTCTTTCTATAGGTATACAGAAAATGGCTGGAATGTTAGCACTGAGCAAGAGTGTCAAGGGGTGGCATACTTTAATATACATACAGCAACATCGTTTGACCTAGATAATGCAGCAGCAGCACGCGCGGTGGCATTGATTGAAGTGGTTAAATAGATGAGGAAAACGGCTGGTATGGCAAGCCAGTATCGCAATGTTTGTGATGTCACCGTGCCAAATGGGTTGTGCGTTGGTTGTGGCATCTGTGCCGGTATATGCCCTGAAGGTGCGCTAAACATCGCGTGGAACTATTATGGTGAATACGCGCCAGTGGAGCTTGCTGGCAAGTGTACTGAGTGCGGATTATGTCTGCAGGTCTGTCCTTTTGTAAATCAGCAGGAAAACGAGACTACTTTAGCTAAGCGTGAATTCAGCAATCAGGATGGAATTCACCATAACTCTGTTGTTGGATTGTTTTTAGACCTGTTCGCAGGATACTCTAAGGTAGATAACCACCGAATTCGAGGAGCGGGTGGTGGGCTGGCGACTTGGTTACTCGAGAAACTGTTGACACAGGATATAGTGGATCGAATATGTTGTGTAGTACCCAGTAATGACCCCAACATTCTATTTCGCTACTCAGTTGTGGATTCTGTCGATGATGTTCGAAGTGCTTCTTGCTCTGCATACTATCCGGTCGAGTTGTCACAGACGATTTCCGAGATTCTTAACGTCGACGGTAGGTATGCTGTTATCGGTCTGCCTTGTGCGTTAAAAGGTTTACGGATGGCAATGCTGCGTAGTGTGGACTTACGGAAACGGATTGTCGTTCTTGTTGGTTTAGTATGTGGGCAGCAGAAGAGCAAATTTTTTGCTGAATATCTCTGTGCTATGGGTGGTGGATGTCCGTCGAAAGTTAAGGCTGTATCTTTTAGGGTAAAAGATCCAAGCCGGCATCATCTTGATCATCGTTTTGAGTTTACCTGTGTCTCCGGAGACGGCGTTGTGACTGGGCATGTTTACCAGTCGCAAGGTATGAGTTGGCTGTGGGGACATGATTGTTTTAAATTAAATGCGTGCAATTTTTGCGACGACATTACCGCTGAAGTTGCAGATGTAACCTTTGGCGATTCGGTGGCCGAACCTTATAGCTATGGTAATATGGGAGCCAATTTTGTCATAGTGCGATCAGGTCTGATACGTGATTTGTTGGTAAGCGGCGCTTCAGCAGGGGAAATTGTTCTTGATCGAGTCCCATTAAAGGCTATTATTACGCGACAGCAGGGTGTCATCTTACTAAAACGCAAGGATTTGCAACATCGACTTTACCTCGTGTCTCATAAGCACAACGCCTCATATATTCCTGTGAAGCGATTTCCACCACGGCGAAGGTTGAACCCTCTCCGCAATTTGGATATGCAGGTGAGAGATCGGATGAGAGATGTAAGCCGTGAAACATACGCACAACACAGATATCAGCCTAACGTTGGATTGTTGGTTCAAAAAGCGATAATTCACGTACTTGAAACCTTTGCCTATAGGAATTGGAGATTTAACTTCTTTTTCGGCATCGTATGCTTTACAAAGTCGGTTAGGCATTGGTTGAGCAGCTTGATGTGCAGATTACGTAAGTTCGTTTGATTTTGGGGATATCTTGATGCAAGTTGGGATACTAACTTTCCATGACGGGATTAATTATGGCGCCTTTTTTCAGGTTTATGCTTTGCAAAGCTTCTTGCTGCAGCACGGATTCGACTGTCAGGTGATAAACTACAAGAGCATTGGTTTCACAAAGCGGGAGTACAAAGTTTTTCTGAAGCTTCGACGACCCATATATAGCATGAGAAACATCAGGAAAATTATACGATTCAGGAAGGCGCAAAAGAAGTTATGCTTAACGAAAAGAATTTTTAATCAGAAGAAACTTTCTAAGCTAACATTCGATCGAATTATTATAGGAAGTGATGAAGTCTGGAATTTTAAATCCCGTTTAATTGGCTATGATCTAACATATTTTTCTCAGGGGCTTAAAGCGGGCCGCATTATATCTTATGCTGCCAGTTTTGGTAGCATAAACGCAGATGACGCAATCCCATTTGAACTCAAGGAATGCTTAAATAGAATAGACTGTATTTCTGTGAGAGATGAAAACTCCGCAAATATTATGAGAGCCTTAAGCAAAAAGCGGATTCAGATCGTGTTGGACCCCGTTTTTCTTGTAGATTTGAGTGCGGAAG
>QNAG01000204.1 GCA_003641415.1 Candidatus Zixiibacteriota bacterium
CGGGAAGAAGTTTGCTCAGACCGAAATCATCAATGTTGCAGACCCTGATGAGATGCGACAAGCTTTCAGACCGTTTATTCACTCCAATCATTATGAGGTACATTCGGATTTCGGAAAGTCTATTCTGGCACAGTACCCAAGAAGGTCATGTGAGGCCTTGTGGGAAATGTTTATGATGAACCATCCGTATGACGAATTATCAGTTCCAAAGACAACCGACTGGAACGAACTTCGGGAATGGTTCGAACCGTTCATTAGTGTTGAGGTAAAAGATGAATCAGCCAAATAGGCTTGAGCGATACAACGGAATGCGACAGTCTGAGATCTGATAGAGTGGAAAGAACAGACTGAATCACAAGCGAGTAGATCGAGACTGTCTTCAGTCTCGAAATCTCTGAATCACCCGTCCCATCCCAAACAAATTTGAACCGGCCACCCATCGCATGATTACTCTCTTCAGCTCATTCAGGATGTAGCCGAAAGTTAGCTGTATGATATTATCCTCACATCAACATCCCCAACTTGTATGCTTTCAGAAAGACAAACCACGCCAGTGTTAGGCTCGTGATACCGTAGACCAATAACAACCACTTCCTTCGCGTTTGTATCGCCAGGGCAATCATGACGAATAAAGGAAATGCGACAACAATATGACGGTAATAGCAAACCATTGTTCCCGCCGTCGGTGTGAATAGCAGAACTCCAAACATGAGCAACTGCCACGACATTGGTACAACACGTCGATAGAAAACCGTAATCGTTGCTATAATAAATAGGAACATAACATACACAGGGTTGCTCGTCGGGAGATATATCAGAAATCGAACGATAGTAACCACTGGAAACGCTGCCTCATGGTGATAGTACGGCTTGGCCTGAAAACGAAAATAGAGCCAGAAATCGTCAAACTGCCACCAGTAGTAAGCACAATATGCCACCAGTGCCAAACCGACACAACTACAGGCTGTTGTTAATGCCAGACGCTGTTTGGTATCGAAAGTTTTCCATCCCACGACCAGTGTCCACAACAGTGGTAAGACGATCACAATTCCCGATGGGTAAGTCACCGCAAGCAGTCCGGACGGAACTGCTGACCACAGATACTGTCGTGTCTCCAATAACAGAAAAGTCACCACCACAAGCAACAGATACAGCGAATATGGAAAGGCTGTGGCATAGTAAAACGATGTCGGAAATAGCAACAATGCTACAATTGTTAACAGAGCAATAAGCTCGCCGAATTTCATTGCAACCAACCGAAACAGCGCCAGCAGTGCAAGCCAGAAGAAGATCAGACTGGTGATAATCATAACCCAGCGCATCTCTATTCTCAAGGGGGACAATAACTTGCCCACCATTGCAGCAGATATTGGATACAATGGAAACCAACCTACGTTGCCGCAGACAAGCGAGGGTCTCCCGGGGCAGGGGAATCTCTCATAGCCATCATACGCGATAGTGAAATAGTGTTGCCCGTCCCACTGAATCAGGGTGCGCGCCAGCGAGTTGTATTTCGTCTCACCAACGGTAAACGCTACGACCACTATCAGAACAAACAGGGACCAAGAGATAGTGGGGATAAGGAAACTTTTGCTTTTCAAGAAGGAATATTTCACTGAGTTGTCACCATCATTCACTTGTAGCCAAGTTAACATGTGACATGCATTTTAGAAAGCCAAAATTTCCCCTACTCGGTCGCCAACTTGGTATTGGCTCTCTTTGTCAGCATGACACTTGGGTAACAGGAATAAAAAGGGAAACTATTCTATTCCACTAGGGGTTTGTCAACAAGCCCCTTGGCTATGGAATTGTGAAGGGGCAACAAGGGCGTCTACCGCCCACGGAACCTATCAATACCCAGAACTTTTTGGGCGCGGTTCAGAGTATTGATCTGCCACGTTGTGCTATACTTGTTGTCATCGTAAGCGACAGATAATAATCTGGTGTCTTGAGTTTGACTCAAACGGACTTTCGTCGAAATCGCCAATTTTTTCATCAATATCAAATCCATTGTAGTGCAAGAGAGTATCGAACTCCTGCGGAAAAAGTATCCTCATATTGAGTTCACGCGCAATCTCTTCCGCATCTCCGATTTTGTAATACCATTTGATATGGTTGATCTGGGTGGCTGGATCATAAACATTATTCTCTGTAATCATTAGTGTCCGGTAAAAAATAAAAAAAGGTTTGGTAATCCTATTAATTACAGGATACATATCCTATAATTTAGCCATATTTTCATAGGAGAATCAGACCATCGATGCCACCTCCGTTAAAGGCTCTAATCCAACTACGTAAAGACCGCTCGTCGACCAGAAGAGCTCGGCAGACCTAACTTCGACTAACACCGGTGACAAGCAACTGAATGGCTGTGCAACGTAAGGCTGTCTCGTTCGAACCAACACGAGCCGCTTCCTTCAATTCACGGATACTCGCATTCTCCGGATTCGCTATCAACAATCGCTGTGCCATACCAATCATTCTCCGATTCATTGGTAACCAGTTGAGTCAATTGGAGGACTTTCAAGTTTATGTAAACGCCTTTATCAATGGCATTCCAGCGACGGGCGGAGAGATAGATACGTATTATGATTATTTATGGCAGGGTCTTCCCGGGTATCACCACTCCGGAACAGAAGGGGCACCGCACAAAGTCCTCAAGACCTTGGCTACTCGTAAACCTGGATTCGTTCTCACTGAGCAGCGTCTGCGAGAGGTGATTCCAAGAACTGTCGTCAGCGAGACTGATTATTCCGAGGCACTCAACCAAGTAACAGCCTTAGTTGACTGGGCTCTTCTTGCTAAGGGGTGACCTGTTCCCCCAAATATCGGTCCAGTTTGAGAGATAGTTTCGTATCGTTCTGTTCCACATCGATATCCTCTTATTCGTAATTGGTTATCAGGGCATATGAAAGTATTTCTAAAATTGTCCCTAAAAAAACTCTTGACAAAATGAACTATAAAACCGATATAGTTTATCAAGTTTGATAAGCAAAGGAATTTTGTGATGGATAAGAAGTCCGATATTTTACAGGCAGCGGCAACATTATTTGCTCAATTCAGCTTGAAAAAAGTGACTGTCGATGAGATAGCTAAAAAGGCATCTGTCTCAAAGGCAACAATATACAAGTATTTTGACAGTAAGGAAGAGGTTTTTGATCAAGTTGTCAAAGCCGAGTCGGAACAACTTCGGGAGGCTATTACCAAGGCCGTTGACGAAGCTTCGTCGGTAGTTGATAAGCTTAGAGCCTATCTGCTTACCAAAATCACCAAGATTCACTATTTGGTCAATTTCTACCGGGTGACTCGTGAGATGTGGAACGAATATTGGCCTTATGTTGATTCTGCCCGAGCTGAGTTTATTGCTCAAGAGAAAGAGCTTATTAAAAACATCCTTAAGGAAGGCAATCAGACAGGAGAACTCAATGTAGCCAAGATCGATCTTACGGCTCACACCATCGTCATCTCTCTCAAATCAATGGAGTTTTCTTGGGCAACTAAAACTTGCGGGGTGCCATTGGAAGAGTATGTCGATTTTTTGATTACACTGGTCATGAATGGTATCAGAAGGAAATAGATATATGAGAGAAAAATCAAGAGTAAGGAGTACGCATATGCAGCATTTTCGCGGTATGCACAGCAGATTCGGTATATTTATGGCGGTCGCCATTATACCGTTAATGCTGTTCTCTTCGACAGCTTCAGCAGACACACTTTCTATTAATCTTAACCAGGCGATTGATATAGCCATGGAAAACAACCACGACCTTGTCATTTCGGAGTACAAGATCGATGAAGCAACAGCCGGGGTAAGGTCGGCACGGACAAACTTTTTCCCAGCACTAAAATCACAGGGGTCTTATACAAGATTGGATGAAATCCCTTATCTTGATGCCTCTGCTTTTGGAGGTCAGGGTAAGATCTATATTGGTGATGATGACAACTACAATATCAACTTGTCTCTTCAACAACCGATCTTTACCGGATTCACGCTCATCAACAATCTTAAAATATCGAACTATCAGAGGTCGAGCGCTGAGTTAATGAACCAGCGGACAAAGGAAACAGTCCGGCAGCAGGTTACACAGGCATATTGGGATTTTCTGAGCACACGCGAATTGGTGAATGTAACAGAGGAAGCAATCAAGCAATTGGAATCCCATGTCACCGACCTTGAAAACCTTCTCAAGTCCGGTATGGTTATCGAGAATGACCTGTTGAGGGCTAAGGTAGCGCTTTCAAATGTTCGACTTCAGGATGTCAAGGTGAGAAATGGTGTGCATCTTGCCAACGCAGCACTATGTAACCTTTTGGTAGTTGATCAGAACACAGTAATCGTACCTACCGAGAAGATTTCTGTAGATACGGTGGCACTCCCCCCTCTCGATACTTTGTTTCGGGTGGCCAAAGCCCAGCGTCCTGATTACCGGGCATTGGATTACAACGTAAAAGTACTCGGTAAAGTAAAGGCCATTAAGAAAGCTGCATACTTACCGCAAATAGCTCTGGTTGCTAATTACGATTGGAAAAGGCCTAATCGTAAATATGAACCAGAGTTCTACTCAAGTTGGAACATAAACCTGATTGCCACTCTTGATGTTTTCAGCTGGGGGCAACGTCATCACGAGATTCAAAAGGTAGAAGCTCAAAAGCGGCAGCTATCAGAGCTTCAATCACAGCTTGCTGACTATATAACCCTTGAGGTACGGCAGGCATATCTTTCCGTTAAGGAAGCTCTTCAGGAGGTCGATATTGCGAATCTTGCTGTAACACAGGCAGATGAAAACTACCGGGTAACCTCAGCCAACTATCAAACCGGAGCGATGACTAATTCAGATTTGTTAGATGCTCAAACGGCTTTAACACAGGTCAAGATCGCCTCTATACAAGCCAAGGCCAACTTGAAAAAAGCCATCGTCAACTTGCAGACAGCTATATCAGAAAACAAGGAGTAATTTCATGATAATGTACAGAAACAGATTAATCATCCTGATAATCACCACGATAATCATTATTGCTGCTGTAGTAGGCTGCGGTGATTCAAATAATAACAGCAAAGATTCTTCAATCAAAGAAGTTATTCCCATCTCGACGGTTGTTGCTCAAGAGCAAGAGATTACGCCTACCCTGAATTACTCAGGTACAGTAGAAGCATGGACGCGAGCGGCTCTTGGATCCGAGATTCCCGGGAGAATCGTCACATTGAATTGTGATGTGGGTGATGTCGTTCGCAAAGATTCACTCCTGGTAAAACTTGGGAGTGAAAATCTTATCCAAGCTCAAGCTAATTTTAATGCAGTCAAGAAA
>QNAG01000205.1 GCA_003641415.1 Candidatus Zixiibacteriota bacterium
CCACTAAGTTGTAATCCGCAAATTGAGCACCTCATAACATCCTCCCCAACCAAGAGAATTTCTGGATCAAACTTAGCATCAGTACCGTCCTCACTAGAGAGTTGATTTTCATCGCCTACGGAACTTCCACATGTCTGCCCTAGCCAATTCACAACAAGGCTTAGAAAGTACAGGGCAAGAACCGTGCGAATCTAGGATAGGGAGCATAAAATGCTATACCCAACGCCGCTCACGAGTTGAACCAATCCCCGCACCCTGGCGATACTTATTGACCCCGCGACAACTGATATCAACCCCTTGAAACCGTAAACAGTTGGTTAACGTCTGATCCGAAAACGGCTTTTCCCTGTTTTCCTTGGCGACCATTTTACGGATCCGGGTCTTGACTGCCTCTGCAGCTAAACAGTTTCCATCAAACGTATTTACTCCACTGTCAAAAAAGTATTTCAATGCAACCACACCTGTCGGTGTTTGAACATATTTCTGGTTAACCATTCGACTTATGGTCGCTTCGCTCAAATCAAATTCCTCAGCAATTTCAGATTGAGTTAATGGCACAAGGTACTCAGCACCTTTTTCAAAATATTCTTTCTGCCGCTCAACAACTGCACTCACAACAGCAAGCAAAGTTTCATGTCTGAACGCTATCGATTTAACGAAACTTGCGGCCTTTTGCCGAAGATTCTGATAAAAATCAGCAACTTCTTGACTATCTTTTGCGTCTGCAGAATCGATGTTGACTTTCAATCCAAGACTCTCCCCTTTGTTGACGGTCACCTGCCAGCCACCGTCACTGATCTGCCGTATAAATGCATCAGGAACGACCGCTATCTCCTGCAATCCAAAAGAACGTCCAGGGCTTCTATCCAGACAACCAATTTTCCCAAGAGCCTTCGTAATATCAGACTGATAGGTTCCGGTCTGTCTGGCAATCTGGCTGAATTTCCGGGATAGCAGTTCATCCCAGTACTCACATACGATAATCCCCGCCAAAGAGTCTTCATTCCCTTGACTTCTCAATTGCAGCAACAGACATTCCTGCACACTTCGAGCACCAACTCCTACAGGTGCAAACTCCTGGATAACAGCCAACACATGTTCCACCTGTGTCAGCTTTACGCCAAGAGCAATGGCCATCGGTTCTAGAGGAGAGCTCAGAAGGCCGCGATCGTCAATTTCCCCAATCAGATAAGAACCGATCCGTTGTTCTTCTTCCCCCAAATATGACTCTTGTAATTCCCTGAAAAGAACCCCATAGAGGGATTCCGTTGCCCGCAAACTATTTTCGTAATAAGAGCTATCGACTTGAGACCAGGAATCTTTACGCTGGCCACGAGAGGTATAGCTGTTCCAATCGTCCCATGAATCCTGCCCCATCCGCTCAAGTTCTTCGACCCAGTCCTGTTTTTCTACTGTTGTCGTTTCAGTTGGGTGATCCTTAGCGGGCAATTCAAATGGTTCCTCACGATTCAATTCTGGATTTTCTTCGAGTTCTTTTACAATGAGAGTTTCAAGGTCGGTGATAGAACATTGCATGATCGGTATGGCTTGCTGCTGCGTCAGCCAGATATTTTGTCTATGGCTTAGATGCAGATTAAGATTTTGGCTCAAATTACAGTTAAAGCTTAAGTTCATCACAATCCTCCTTGATGCAAAAACTGACAGATGTGTCTTAGACATTGCAAGAAGGGGGACCAACTTTCACAATTTCTTATATTTCTTCATAACATATTGATTTCAAATCATTTATTCCAATATTGCCATTTTTAACACTGCCGGATCAGCGGACTAAACAGTTTCAAATCAGCTTTCAACCTTTCAATGAAGTTTCATATTCTTATGGTTTGGTTCACGACTAATTGCCTGTCACCAACATGAATTCGATCAATATGCATCAGCAACTCCGTGCCGGACTGACGATACTGTACGTAAACCGTTGAGACCGTTTCAGGAGTGACTCGACTGGCGAGAATTCGTGTTAAACTTTGTCCGAGTTTCTTTTCCATGCTTTGCGGAAGCAGCAAAAGGATGTCATAATGGCCACTGCCCCAGCGTGCAGTAGCAGAGCTGATAATTGTGGATGCTCCGGGGTAATCCTCAGTCAGTTGTCTCGCCAAAGCACTATAACCAGCAGGGAACTGATCAATGATCGTCAAGGAACGATCAGAGGACAACGCATAAAACTTTTTACTTTGGTTTTCATAGACAACCGTTAATGCTCCTTGCCTGCGCATAGTATTTAGATAAAACTCAACAGAACAGTCAAACTGACCAATAATATCAAACCCTTCTGTATTGCCTGCCGTTGCAACTTTATTCGACTGTGACGGTTTGGGAGTGGATATTTCTGTATGTACAATCTTGTGTGGTTTCATATTTTTATGCGCCTTTTGTTTCGGCACAGTCTTCTTTTTCTGTTCCGACGGCCATTTAACATCCGCAATTTGAATCGGGAGAGCTACATCCTCCTGCTGTTTCTTCAACTCCGTAAATTGTTTCTGCTCAAGGTCAATAGTCGGAGCCATCCGGAACTGGGAGAATTGATAGGCAACAAACAACAGCAACAATATTGTGAGGGTAGATAATGTTCGCTTCATGTTCAACCCCCACTCCTATTGTCTGCCGATAAAGCCACCTGGATACCTAATTCCTGACACCCAAGCAGAACAGACAGAACGGTTCCATACTTAATCCCTTTATCCCCACGGATATACAAACTGACCGGGTTTAATTCTGCCAAAGACGCTAGTAGAGTTTTTTCGGATGTGTATTTCTGCTTTTGATCAAGTTTCTTCCCCTCAAGAACATATCGTCCATCAGCGGTCAAGCTTAGAAATAGACTCGATTCTCCAGGAGACGCGGTCGCAACTGTAGAGCTGGTATTTTTTTCAAGTAACTGGACTTTTGTAGAATATTCCTGAGCAACCTTGGTTGCCAGCAATGCCGACACCAGCATAAAACAGGCAAGCAGAATCGACATCAAATCGCCGAATGAAATCATCGCACTATTATTTTCCATGGTTTAGCCCTCCCGGATCGGTATCTTTTCTAGCTGCTGATCAAGATAGTGAAGTTCCTCTTTAAGCCCAGCCAGTCCACGATAAACAGAGTGGTGTAAATTTGACACATCGGACAAATGCTTCTGATCTCTGGCACCAGACATCGCCAGCATATTGCCAATGACCAATAACTCAACCTGCTGTTGTAGAACCGATGTATTCAAAGAGCTGATTCCTCTACAACTATCCAACAATTGCTTCTCCAGTTGTAGAACCATCCCAAACAGTGTCTGCAACCCTCTAATCTGTTCCGAATTCTGGTAGGCACAATATAGATGATGAAATTTTTCTGATTGAGCTTCATACTGCTGCTGATCCCGAATTAATTTTATCAGATAAATCGCATAAGCTTTTATATGCTTGGCTCGCTCATCGACATATGACATCCGGTAATAACTACGTTCATTGCCGGATCTTGCTGCTTTAATTTTTGTCATCGCCTGCCTGATCCGCTGCAGCCCCAAACGGTTGATCTGACCAAGGGTCTGTAAGTGTTCATAAGAAGACTTCGCTTCATTACTGAGCTGCATGCTTTGTTGCTGAAGCTGATAGAGGTTTTCAGCTGACGCATGGGTGGCATTGATCAGCAGAATAATAGAGACTATCAGAAGCAAATGGTTCAATGAACTCAACATGAACAGCCTCCTTGCCGTACTTAACGATTAATTTATTCCGCTTCGACAGGCCGAACCGGCACAGTATTTTGACCAGGACTTCGCATGTTTCGTGCCAGCAAAGGAAGCACACAGGAGCGAAAAGCCCAGGCCAGAAGGCTTAATATAAGGCCAAAGGCGGTGGTTGACAGACTGACAGCAATGGTATGGACAATACCGTTGATTGCTGCATCCAGATTTTCACCGCTTAAATTCAACGCCCCGAAACCATTCATAAGGGCCAAAACAGTCCCTAATAAGCCAACGGAAGGTCCGGCAGCTTCAACAAATTTCAAACCTGCCGTTGACGGTTCACCCTCGTAGCACCTAAATAATATCTGGCCAATACTCGATAGAAACACAACAGACAGCAGGAGAAACAACCAGAAAACCGGTCCAAACATACTTCGGTAATAGGCATAAATCGGCTGAATTGAGTCTCCTAACAGGTAGATAATCGCTACAGAAAAGAGTAACAGACCAAAAATGATTATTCTGTTTTTCCACTTATCGTTAAGCATAACCATATCTTCCTCCCTTAAAGTTGTATTGAATCCCCCCCCCTGAACAGTTTGTCCAGGGGAATTACTTCAACGGATAATTCCAGCTTGATCCCAGCCTGGGTGGGAAGAGCCGTCACCGATTGCCAAGCCTATCTGCCCGGTCCCAAGGGCCTGATCGTCCATCTCATGCCAGTGATTGAATCCTTCGGTGACATTGATCCCCTTACCAAAGATGGCAACCTTTAGATCACCAAATTGTTGGACAATATTCTTGGCATCCACAAAATAGAGCTTCTGCATCAGGTGGTCATGCTCAAGACCGAGCACCCCCTGTACCGACTGGGCCAGCACCATGGTATCTTTGAAAAAACGTTTTTGCATCTCTAATGACGAATTATCATCCATGCTGAAAAAACTGTTGGCCATATTGGTATTGATAATAATTGAATCCTTTTGATTGCCAAGATTGGCACCTGGATTTATTTTTTCGATCATCTTCACAATTGAAGTGAAGCCACTAAGCATAGACTGTACAGCCTGTTTGGACTTTGGATCATCCTTATCGATTCCATGACCAAGACCATATTTTTGTGAATCTTTATGAAGCCGTTCTAGCAAATCGAGTTTCTGCACGACCTTGGCTAATTCACTTTTAATACTGACGATACGAGAGGCCTGTGCTAGTAAAACCTCTGCACGTAAAGCCAGATATTCTTTTTGCAAAGCAAAAGTTTCGCGTTGGTTATCACTCGCCTGGATTTGGTCAATGACATGCTGGATCTGGGCCTCTTTGGCTTCAACAACCCGGTCACTCTGTTCCCCGATTGCATAAATTTTTTCCATCCCGGCACTGATTTCAGCAGGCAACTTAACTAACAGGGGATTCTCTTTGGCAGCGACAAGTGAAGTCCATCCAGTAATAATGAAACCGGTCAACAGCAAGATTGGGATTACCATCCGAAAATAATTATTTTTTTTCATAACATCTCTCCTTGGTTGTCATGTTTCGTATTAAAGGCTGCCGGCAAAAACTGATGTTGAGGGCTCAAAGTCAAATC
>QNAG01000206.1 GCA_003641415.1 Candidatus Zixiibacteriota bacterium
ATCCCAACCTGTTGACATCATGTACGAAGAGATAATAAAACCATAATAATGAAGCTTGGCGGAATTGTAGAGTTCACTGCACTGAATTGAAGTTTTTATTCCCTGTAATGTGGAGGGATCGGCAACATGGTCGCTGAGTATTTCCAATTGTGCTAATACTGTTTCTACAATTGTGTCTGCCCGATTAGGATTATCGGTGATAGCTGATATTTCCAGCCTCGAGAATTCTTCGTGAGGAATCAGCCCAACTGATAACTCCGTCACTATGGGATTACTACCGGCAGAAAGAGCCTGAGTCAGTGGCGAAACCTCATCTGATGCCAGATACTCCGCCAGTAAGTCCATGGCAATATAATCGGAGTCGCTGCAATGGGGAACGGCAATAGAAAAAGAGATATGGGTCGATGTTACGTTGGCGACAGTATCATAGATATGTTGACCAACTAAAGTGTTACTAATTTCGGCAAGACTGTCATGAGCAGACAATTCCGAATCATCAGATTCTTTTGCGGAAACTGGGTTTTCAAAACTGCCAAATATGGACTGAATTGTCTTTTTCATTGAAGAAGTCTCGAAATCACCGATTATCAGCAAAGTCATGTTACTCGGTATGTAGTGTTTTTTCCAATAGTCAATGATAGCTGCGCGCGGGATATTCTCGACAAAGGGTGCATAGCCTAATACCGGGCGGTCGTATGATGTGCCGGCATAGGCTTTAGCTGTAAAGAAAGCTTCCGCAGCAGCATCAGGGGAATCATCGGAACGATGAATTTCTTCGATCACTACCTTACGTTCTTTAGCCAATTCATCTTCCGGAATGATAGAATTGAAGAGCATATCAGCTTGTACCGCCATTCCATAGTCAATGTATTGTTTGGGAAGCAATACAAAGAAAGCGGTTAATTCATTGCGTGTAAAGGCATTAAGATAACCCCCAAGGTCTGAGATAGAAGCATCCAGTTCTTCCCGGGTGAGATTGGCTGTGCCGTTGAAAAGCAAGTGTTCCAGGAAATGAGTAATTCCGTTTTCATAGCGGGCTTCGTATTTGCTCCCTGATTTAACAAAGATGAGACTAGATATCATTGGTGCGGCATGGGTTTCCCTTAGAATCACCTGCATTCCGTTGTCCAGCTGATAGGTTTCATCAGCGGTTACTGTCGAAACTACGATAGTAGCCAACATGATTATGCAAACTATCGCTGCTTTGGGTAATTGTGAGTTTTTTCTATAGTTCATTATATTTCCTTATGAAAAGCTGTTCCTAAAGTTCCCTTTCATTAAAACGATAACAATGATATCGACTAAGGTCTGAAGTGTCAACCAGTCGTTTTAGTTCCATTATATTAGCGTTGACAAGAGGAGTCAATTTCGTATATTTGATCATTCTTATGGTGATTCAGGCAAGACAGAAAGCAATTGTTTCAGCCATCTGGACAGTTTCTACATGGCTGCTGGTGATACTGCTCATCGCAGGGATGAACGGATTCAGCGGACAGGCCGCTTTCCAGTTGTCCAACGGTAGCGCAGACTACCCTGAGACAAATTGCTATGTCTGTGACTACCCACCTGCGCCGGGTAGCGATGGCGCCGATATGACTCCCGATGGTCTACCGGCGCCGAAGGCGCCAGCCTACATGGCTCTGCCTCTTTTGTATCAAACCGACAATTCAATAAAGCGCGGAATACATGAAAACCGATATACTTGTTGCATGCGCGCTTGGTCTTTTACCAATGGCAGCAACCGGATTATCACAACTTCCACTTCGCTTATTTCTTCTCGTCTTGCCCAACAGCTTACACTGGTAGGCGCCAAACCTTCCGGCACCGGTTAAAGTGTTTCCAATGTTTTCTCTGACCCGATTTTTTGTCTCTTTCGGGTCCAATAAATCACGATAATTAAAGATTTAAACTATAGACTAAAAGGAATGTCTATGTCTAAACACAACTGGCGTTTTGGCTTAACGATTGTGCTCATCATCCTGGCCTTCGTAGCCTTCTGGCACACGTTCAACCTGTGGACAATGAGCGAATCAGAGCAGGCCGATATGCAAGAGAAAGACCCGGGTGGGTTGCTGCGTTTGCAGCAGAAAGCCATCAGGCTTGGCCTTGACCTGCAGGGCGGTATCCATGTCGTCCTGCGAGTGAAAATGGAAGAACTCGAACCGGGCGCTCGTGAGGACGCTGTCGAACGAGCTATCCAGATTATTCGTAACCGTGTTGATGGACTCGGTGTAGCTGAACCGATGATACAAAAACAGGGCAATGACCGTATCATTGTTGATTTACCGGGTTACACCGATGCTGATCGTGCGGAGGAGCTTATCGGTCAGACGGCGCTTCTTGAATTCAAGCTGTTGGAGACAATTGATAACGCCAACCTTTTGTTGGCCAAGTTGGATTCGGTTATCCACAAGTACGAACAGGCTCGGAGCCCCGAAGATGCTTCAGAAACAGCTTCTCTTACTGAAACCGAATCAGAAACTCCTGCGGTCGACTCAACTGAGCTGATTGGTGATGACATTCTGGCTGAGCTTATGGGTGACTCGATGGCTGATTCTGTCGAAGACCCTTTTGCTTTCGATGAAAATATCGCCTTGGACGAGAATGAGAAGCCTCTCAGTTCCAGAGTAATCGATCTTCTTCAGAGGGATCGCACCGGAACCAGCTGGCCGGCCTATGTTATTGCTAAACAGGATCGTGAAATTGTAGATCGTTGGCTGGAACTTCCCGAAGTTAAGGAAGTGATGCCAATTGATGTTGTTTTCAATTGGTCTACCCGTCCTGAAATCCGCAATTCTCGCGAGGTTTATGTTCTCTACCTGGTTAAGCGAAAAGTTCAATTCCTGGGCAAGTTCCTCGAGAACATCTCACTGGGGCAGGACAGCTATGGCGGTTTCACGGTTAATTTCCAACTCTCCGGTGATGGTGCCGCTCGCTTCGCGCAGCTAACAGGCGCCAATATCGACAAACCGCTGGCTATCGTTATCGACGACAAGGTAGAGTCAGCCCCCTTTATCAACAGTAAGATTCGTCGTAACGGGCAAATCACTATGGGCGGCAGCGCATCTATGAAGGACGCTCGCAATTTGGAAATCGTTCTTAAGGCTGGTGCCCTGCCTGCTCCGGTTGAGATTATTGAGAAAAACGTTGTGGGCGCCACAATGGGAGCTGATTCTATCAAGAAAGGCTTTTATTCCAGTATCTTTGGTCTTTTAATAGTTCTGCTTTATATTGGATTGTACTATCGCTTGTCGGGATTAATCGCTGATGCTGGTTTGTTGCTCAACATTTTCTTCCTGTTGGCGGTTATGGCGGCTCTGGGGGCAACTCTAACTATGCCGGGTATCGCTGGTATTCTCCTGACTGTCGGTATCTCGGTGGACTCCAACATCCTTATTTTTGAGCGCATCCGCGAGGAGTTGCGCACAGGCAAAACTATAAGGGCATCAATCGATGCCGGTTATGATCGTGCCTTTGTAGCAATTTTCGATTCACACGTCACCACCCTGATAACAGCGGGCGCTCTGTTCCTGTTAGGTTCCGGACCAATTAAAGGTTTTGCCGTCACACTGTTCTGGGGTGTGTTGATTTCGCTGTACACAGCTTATGTCATCACCAAACAGGTGTTTGATATACGCAAATCATACAGTAAACTGAGCATCTGATACGGAGACAAGTCATGGGAATGTTTAGAATAATACCTGATACAAACTTAAATTTTATCGGTGCCCGTAAAATCTCCTTCGTGATTTCATTGGCGCTGATTGCTCTGGGCATATTTGCCCTGTTCACAGTGTTGACAGGTAGCGCCAATCTCGGTATTGACTTCGCCGGCGGAATGATGGTGTATATCACTTTTGAAAAACCGGTAAGCATCGAGGAGCTACGAACTGTCCTGATAACCGACTACCCGGATGCCCAGATAACGGAGTTGAAAAATTTCGAGAGACCAAACGCTTTCATTATCAAGACCAAACGCCCACAAGCCGAAGGTGAGGGGCAGACCCGTCTGGATACGATGGAAGGCATTTTGACAAAGAGCTTCTCCGGAAATAAGTTCGAGGTAATCTCGGAACATATTATCGGGCCAGCCGTCGGAGAAACCCTGCGCAATGACGCCCAGAAAGCGGTTCTGCTGTCGCTATTGGGAATTATCTTGTATATTTGGGTTCGTTTTGATTTCCGCTCCGGAATCGCCGCCACTATCGCTACTTTCCACGATGTACTCGCGGTACTTGGGATTATGTTGCTGATGGGGTACGAATTCGATTTGTTGTTGGTTACTGCACTGTTGACTCTGGGCGGGTATTCGCTAACGGACACTGTTGTGGTCTTTGACCGCATACGCGAAAACTTAAAGAAATGGCGGTCCAAAGGCGAATTTGCTACCGCTGTCAACCATTCTATAAACGAAGTACTTTCGCGTACGTTCAACACTTCGATTTCAACCCTCTTTGTTGTAACAGCATTGTTTCTTTTCGGTGGTGAAGTCTTGAAGACTTTCGCCTTAGCTATGATTCTGGGAGTGATTGTTGGTACCTATTCCTCAATCTTTGTAGCCAGCCCAATAGTGGTTGAGTGGGAGTTTCGAAGCCCTAAGCGATTCAAATAAGCGGTTATTATAGTAATTTACATGGTCTGACCGCAATAACCTTTGGAGGTTGTGCCAGAAGTTCGACGGCGTGTCTGTCACCTAACTTCTGGTATCTCCTCCGACGGGTTCAGATGCCCTTTCTAAATCCGATACTATCTATATGCCTACCATAGAGAAAATAGTTGCTACCGAGGGTCACTTGATTGACTCCGGTTTGATGCGGAAGATATTCGACACTATCATTGCCGATGGCGGCAGTTTTGAGATGCTCGACTTTCGGATAGGTAGCAATAACGACGAGTTTTCCCATGCTCGGCTCAAAGTCGCCTGCGACAATGCAGCCGGTATGAATACTATTCTGTTGAAACTCTCCAATCTGGGATGCCTGATTGAAACCGACGATGAGATTATTCTCAAACCCGCCCCTGCTGATGGTGTCGTAACTCCGGATTTCTACAGCAGCACCAATCACGCCACCCAGATACGTCACAAAGGGCAATGGATAGATGTAGACAAGATTCGCATGGATGGTGTTATAGTCGTCGACAATACTCAAGCCGAGGTAAGAAAATTACGCGATATAAAAAAGGGTAACTTGGTAGTAACCGGTCTATCCGGGATTAAGGTCAAACCGGATTTTGTAGAACGTGACCGCTCTATTTTCA
>QNAG01000207.1 GCA_003641415.1 Candidatus Zixiibacteriota bacterium
TCCCCCAAGGCCACACGGCAATAGCCACATCAACCGGACACGGAGTCGGATCAACACCGAGCGACTCGTAACCCCGATAAGCCACCGGTCGCACATAGCACTCATCCAATTTATTAATCGCCACTGTTTGCAGAACAGCTTCATCAAGCTCCTCGGTTGTGTACGGAATGTCCATGTGGTATATCTTGGCCGAGTTCAATAAACGGCGGCTGTGTTCACCTAGGCGAAAAGCAATCGGGCCTTTTGGCGTTTTGTAAATACGCATGCCTTCGAAAACCGATGAACCATAGTGGATAACATGAGAGCAGATGTGAATTGTGGCATCATCCCATTTGACGAATTTCCCATTCATCCAAATATATTCTGACTTAACCATGATCGTTAGACCTCCTGTATCAAAACATTAATATGCATCAAACTAACAAATAATGATAACAGGAAACCTGGACTATTTCAACGGGAAAAGCGGTTTATGGTTATTGTGCTGACAGGTCTTGTGGTACAATTAACCGTTAGGAGAAACCCCGGTCACTGTCGAGATAACACATGGTTACATCCTGCGGGATATTGAACTTGGTAAATCATCATTTATATATGAGAGTCAAAGCTGAAAGAACGTCCTGAATTCGATTGCGGAGCACTAATGAAGTTTATAAATTATTGAATGGCTAAAATAGCTCCTTCTGTGCTGGGCGCCGATTTTTCGCAACTCGGTAATGAAATCCGCAGGGCGGATCAAGCCGGTGTTGATATGCTGCATCTTGATATTATGGATGGTCATTTCGTCCCCAATATCTCGTTTGGTCCGGGGATTGTGAAAACAATCGATACCATTAGCAATACGTTTCTGGATGTGCACCTGATGCTTTCGGAACCGGAAAAGTATTTTGAAGCGTTTGCTAAGGCAGGAGCAGACAGCATCACATTTCACTACGAAGCCCGCCCTGAGCCTCTCCCTCTCGTGAAACAGATTAAGAGCCTCGGATGTGAAACCGGTCTGTCTATCAATCCCGATACGGATGTTGAGAAAGTGCTGCCGTTTCTCAAAGAGGTTGACATATTTTTAATCATGTCGGTATTCCCCGGTTTTGGGGGTCAGAAATTCATCAAATCCGCTTTATCTGCCGTATCGACCGCACGTGAATATATTAACCTCCATCATCTCAATACCGCTATTCAGGTTGATGGTGGCATTGACGCCGACAATGCGGTATCGGTAGCAGAAGCAGGGGCTGATATTCTTGTAATGGGCACAGCCTTCTTTGGCTGCAAGGACAAAGCCGCCCTGACACAGAAAGTAAAAGCGTTGTAATACAAAGGATTTGTTATGTCGCGAAACAGTCTGTTTGTCACCGAGGGTCGGGTAAAAAAGGCATATTCCCGCGCTCTGGTTCAAGCCTCACGGAAAGAGGTAACAAAGAAAATCATGAGCCGTCAGGCCGAAATTTTTTCAAAGAGTACTGCCTTGAAAAAGCTAATTGGCAATCGGCTTGGGTGGGTAGACATTGTCTCTCGCATGAAGCGACAGGTTCCTCGCATAGAGCAATTTGGCCAGCAGGTGTTCAAGGACAGGTTGTGTCATGTCGTTTTGATGGGTATGGGTGGATCGTCATTGTGCCCGGAGTTGTTCAAGCTCGCCTTCCGTAAACATCCACGCCTGAAAACATTTGATGTAATTGACTCAACCGATCCGGTAACCGTCAAAGCTCTGGTCCGTAAAATTGATCCTCGAAAAACCCTTTTTATCGTTTCCTCAAAATCCGGTTCTACAATCGAAACTCGTTCCCACATGGTATTCTTCATTGATTATCTTGAACGAGCGGGAGTGAAGCAAATAGGAAAGCACTTTGTAGCTATAACGGACAAAGGCAGCGCACTGGAGAAAATGGGTAAACAGTATCGCTTTCGTAAGATATTCCTGAATCCTGCTGACATTGGTGGTCGATACTCGGCTCTTTCGTATTTTGGATTGGTCCCCGGTTTCTTTGCCGGAGTGGACCTGCAAAAGCTTTTGGAAAGCGCTGGGATTATGGAAAAAGCCATCCGCGAGCGCACAGGCGAGATTAACCCTGCCCTTGTGTTGGGAACGCTGATGGCTACGGCAGCAAAAAATGGTGTCGATAAATTAACTTTTGTGGCTTCAAAAAAGGCCGCCCCCCTGGTGCCATGGATCGAACAGCTGATAGGCGAATCGACTGGCAAAAAGGGGAAGGGAATCATACCCATTGAAGCTGAGCAGTCCGGCACACTGGCAAGTTATGGGCAGGACCGCCTGTTTGTTTCGCTTCGGTTGTCCTCGGAACGATCTGATCCCAATAGGTCATTATTTGACAAACTCATCAAGAGAGGTTACCCTGTAGTCCGTATCGAAATGGAGTCTCTTCATGAGATAGGCGCGCAATTCCTTTTGTGGGAGGCTGCGACTGCGGTTGCGGGGTATCATCTTCATATTAATCCCTTCGATGAACCAAACGTCTCTGAAAGCAAAGCCAACACTGCTGCCATTCTCAAGGCATATCAGGAATCGGGTCAGTTCGACAACATGGCTCCTACAGCTCAATTCAAACACCTGGCGCTTGTGGGTCACAGTGGCCGACGCTACACACGAAATGAAATGAACGACCTAAAGAAAGTGCTCAAGAAATTCTTCTCTGGCCTTAAACAGCCCGAGTATCTTTCGTTGCTTGGTTATTTCAAAGAAGACAACGCCACTGAAAAAGAATTCGCACAGGTGCGATCCCTGATACAGTCAAAAAAGAAAGTGGCCACTCTTCGGGGTTATGGTCCCCGGTTTCTTCATTCCATCGGCCAGTTATACAAGGGCGGCCCACCAAACGGACGGTTTGTAGTCTTCGTGAAACAGAAATATGAGCATCTTGACATACCCGGGCAGTTTTTTGATTTTGGTCAATTGATATCAGCCCAGGCGATAGGCGATGCCCGGGCGTTGGCGGAGCGAAATTTGCCAATGCTTGTTGTAGCTATTGATGGTAGTCCGTCTCGTGGTCTGAAGGAATTCAATAGTTTGGTACAATCAGTTCTCAAATAGAAAGGATATGCAACAATGACATTCGATCCCTGGCGAGGTTTTACCGATAGCGCTCTCTCTAACGAGTGGCACGAAAAACTTACTGAAATGTCCCGTATCGCTCGGGGCCACATCCTGAAAATGACATCTGTCGCCGCTTCCGGGCATCCCGGAGGTTCCATGTCGTCGGTTGAAGTGTTATTGGCTCTTTACAATCTGGCGAAAGTTGACCCGACTAACCCTCGCCGGGATGACCGTGACAGAATTATTATCTCACATGGTCATATCTCCCCGGCTGTTTATTCATCACTTGCGGCAGCCGGTTTTTTTGATATTGTGCCCTGTTTATACGGATTCCGTCAGGGAGGTTCACCATTTGAAGGGCACGTTGAACAAACTGTCCCGGGAATCGAATGGGATACCGGAAATCTCGGTCAGGGGTTATCGGTCGGGGTTGGCAAAGCGATTTACTCCCGGCTATCAGGGCTGGGCTTCCACACTTATGTTGCTATGGGTGATGGCGAACAGCAGAAGGGTCAAATATCTGAGGCGCGACGTCTGGCGGCGAAGTATCAACTGACAAACCTGACCGCTATTGTTGATTACAACCGCCTCCAGATATCCGGACGTATTCGCGACATCATGCCACAGGACATAGCACGAGACTGGACCTCAGACGGCTGGCACGTGGTAGAGGTTGATGGCCATAATTTCAACCAGATTTATGGGGCTTTACATCGCGCTACCAGAGATTCAGGTTCGCCGTTTATGATTCTGGCTCGCACGACAATGGGTAAAGGGGTCTCCTTCATGGAGAACAAAGAGGGTTTCCACGGCGCATCTGTGAAACGCGAGATGCTTGGTGAAGCCTTGGCGCAACTTGGTACGGATGATTCTGATTTTGACACTCTGGTCTCCCGTCGAGCCGATAGTCCACCGCCTATGTTCAAACGAGAGAAATCTCCTTTTCCGCTCATTGACCCGGGTACACCAATCAACTATGGGGTTGATGATTCGTTGGATAACCGCTCCGCATGGGGAAAAGCTCTTCTGTCCGTAGCGAAAATCAATATGGACAAAGACGATTTTACAATGGCTGTGTTTGACTGCGATCTGGCTGGTTCGGTTAAGACGGCGGCTTTTGCCGAAAAATACCCTGACAATTTTTTCCAGTGTGGGATATCAGAACACAATGTAGCCACTTGTGCGGGATCGCTGGGGGCGGAAAAGGCTCTGGCGGTATGGGCAGACTTTGCCGTTTTCGGAGTTGATGAAACCTACAACCAGGCTCGCCTTAATGATATCAACCACTCGAACCTGAAACTTATATGCACCCATGCCGGAGTTCAGGTTGGTGAGGACGGCAAGACCCACCAGTGTATTGACTACTTCGGGTTACTCAATTCTACTTTTGGATGGAAAGTCATCACTCCGGCCGATCCCAACCAGACAGATAAAGTTGCCCGTTATGTTCTTAGCACACCCGGCAACTTCGCGGTTATTATGGGACGTTCGAAGGTGCCTGTTATCACCGATGAGGAGGGTAACCCGTTCTTCGGTGAGGGTTACACATACACCTATGGTCGTCTGGATACTCTGCGCCGCGGGGAAAAACTGGCTCTGGTTACGGCTGGGAATATGGCTTTTGTGGCTATCGAGGCTTGGAACAAACTCAACGACGATGGACTCAGGGTGGCTTTGATAAACGTCTCCGACTGGTCGGATTTACACCCCGATGATATGCAGATGCTGGCCCAGTTCGACCATCTGGTTGTGCTTGAAGATCACAACGTCAAAACCGGATTGGGAAGTACACTGGCGGTGGCGTTGATGGAAGCCGGCGCCCACAGCACACTCACGCGAATGGGCGTAACCGGTTATGCTTCTTCGGGCAAACCATCCGAGCTATTCAAAATGCTGGGGATTGATGCTGAAAGTGTTGCTAAGCGGATCAAGCAAATTGTCGGCGAACCCGCGAGAGTGTAGGGGGGCAAGACAGGTAGGTCAGGTTGCTTGCAACCTGACACAACTGTCACATGAAAATAAACCAACCGATAGGTTGGGGTACCAGCAGGAGGTATACAATTGACCAAACCAAATAAGCCGCTTGAAGCAAAAGGGTGCGGTTGTGGCGCTCTCATTTCAGTCATTCTTATTTCATGGGCTTTATCTACTTTATTCAAATTGAGAACA
>QNAG01000208.1 GCA_003641415.1 Candidatus Zixiibacteriota bacterium
AAAACATCGTACTCGTCGGTGCGTGTCAGAATCTGCTGGAAAATGGAATCGGCAATACGATCCTTGATAAGAATCTTGCCCTTGGGCATTTTGCCTTTGTACTTATCCCAGAGTTCATCCTCGGTGACGATTTTTTTCCGGAACTCAGTCGTGGCAACCTGGTACCCCCAGTCACGGAAAGCGCCCTCGGTGTACTTCATGATGTTACCCTTGTGGACAAGCGTCACCGTCGGCAGTTTGTTATCGATAGCATGCTGGATCGCTTTGCGCACAAGACGCTTGGTGCCGGTGACCGAGATCGGCTTGATCCCTATACCGCTGTCGGGGCGGATGCTGGTCTTCATGGTCTTATTGAGCCAGTTGATGACCTTCTTAACATCCTTGGTACCCTTCTTCCACTCGATACCAGAGTAGACATCCTCGGTGTTCTCACGGAAAATAACCACGTCCATCTTTTCGGGATGGGTAACCGGCGAGCCGACCCCCTTGAAGTAACTGACCGGGCGCACGCAGGCGTACAGGTTAAGAATCTGACGTAGCGATACGTTGAGCGAACGGAAGCCACCGCCAATCGGTGTAGTCAGGGGACCCTTGAGAGCAACGATATACTTTTTAATGGCGTCGACGGTTTCCTGCGGCAGCCATTCTTTGTAACGTTCAAAAGCCGATTCACCAGCGTAAACGTCCATCCAGGCGATTTTCTTACGACCCTTGTAGGTTTTCTCGACTGCTGCATCGACGACCCGACGGGTAGCTTTCATGATGTCGCGACCGATACCGTCACCCTCGATAACGGGAATTATCGGATTGGCAGGAATATTAAGCTTCTTATTCCGTACGGTTATCGGTTTGCCGTTTTTGGGAACCTCGATATGTTTGTAGTTCGGCATTGTAACTCCTTTAGTATCCCAGTTCCTTGAGATGTTTTTTGTATGTTTTGGCTGACTTTTGCAAAGCAGCCTTTTCACCCTTAGTGAGTTTCAATTCCAGGATGCGCTCGACACCCTTGGCGCCCAACACCACCGGCACGCCGATGTAAATATCCTTGATGCCATATTGTCCGGTCAGGTAGGCCGAAGCGGGCAGGATTCTCTTCTCGTCGCACAGAATAGAGCGGCACATACTAACACTTGCTGCCCCCGGTGCATAGAAAGCCGAACCGGTCTTGAGCAGCTTTACGATTTCCCCACCACCGCCAGCGGTACGCTGGGAGATGGCCTTGATACGATCAGCAGGGATGAGTTCTTTGATGGGGATACCGCCAACTGTTGTGTAACGTGCCAGCGGGACCATAGTATCGCCGTGCCCGCCAAGAACCATCGCTTGAATATCAGTCATGGCGATATTGAGTTCCATCGAGACAAAAGCCCTCAAGCGGGTTGAATCAAGGACACCGGCCTGACCGAGTACGCGGCTCTTGGGGAAACCGGTCTTTCTCTGCATGTGGAAGGTCATCAAATCAAGAGGATTGGAAACAACGATCACGAAGCTCTTGGGAGCGTACTTTTTGATCTGCTTGGCTACCGAACCAACGATATCGGCGTTCATCTTGAGCAGATCTTCTCGTGACATACCGGGTTTGCGTGGTAATCCGGCAGTCATAATTACGATGTCGGCATTCTTCAGATCGGTCCACTTATTGGAACCTGTGACCTTGGCGTTGTATCCCCGAACGGGTCCGGCTTGCGTAAGGTCGAGTCCCTTGCCTTGAGGCATTCCCTGGACAATGTCCAGCAAAACGACATCAGCCAGATTAGCCTCAGCCAAGTACATGGCGCAGGTCGCTCCTACATTTCCACCACCTACAACAGCAATCTTCCTGTTCATAAAACCTCCACTGGTTGCACAGTATGTGCCTCATTTACGCGCATAACACCGTGTGAGCGGCATCATGCACAACAGCTATGTTGCTCTTCTTACTCTTTGTCACTCTTGAGTATATAAAATCTTGGGGATTGTCAAGCGGTTCATAAAATACTCGACGTATTTCTTCCGGCTTTAATGAGGAATGCAGGTAGATATTTATTCGCCGTGACATAAGATTGACTCGCGCTAACTTGTGACTGCCGAAATATTGCTTGCCATCGGTAGCGGCATTACGCTTTCGATCCCACTTTTTAGCCAGGTCATAAAAGAAACGTGATCCTATCCCATCCCCGCACTCTGAGAAGATGATAATCGCCCCCCCATCTTTGATTGCTGACTGGCAGTTTTCCAGAGCTTTTTGTGCCTGGTACAAGTTACTATCCAGGGGGGGGAGTATTTCCGCCAGGATGATATCATATACTTTATTAACTTGATAGACAAAGATTTTCCGCGCTTTCGCTATTGCCTGCTGAAACGCTCCTGCAAGACTGCCCCAGTAGCATCCGGCGAGTTGGTTTTCAGCTCCGTGCACAGTCTGAAGAGCTATAATTTTTTCCAGTGGCAGAAGGTCGATTATCTCCTGCATATGCTCTGCTACCGGATTACCATCCAAACGAAGAGGAGCAGCATCAAGCGAGGAAGCCATATTATGATTGCGCACTGTTGTAGCCATATCAGAAAGACCCGGGAAAAAACTCTTTCGACCTCCAGTGAAACCTGCAAAGTAGTGTGGCTCTACCGATCCGATAGCGAGGATAGCAGGATAGTCCCTGACCATCTTGTTGATATATACCTTTTCCCCCATTGAATCTGTTCCCAGTTCGAACAGATTCTCATCTTCAATGGCACTGTGGTAATGGACACGGTTACGGACTTTATCGAGAAAAGGTCCAAATATCTTGTGATAGTGATCCTCGGTAGGCGGTTCATGGGTTCCGGTCGCCACCAAGAAATCAGTGCGGCCAAGATAAGTTTCGTCAATACGTGACAGCCAATCAATTAACGTGGAAGTGGGTGTGTTGCGGTGACCGTCATTGACAACAGTGAGTAACCGGGACGATTGAAATTGCGGTGTCCTTGCTAACTGTTCCAGTTCGTTTCGAAAAACATCAAATGATAAAGATTCCTCAACCATGCGCGGGGCAAAGGAATCGACTCTCGTTTCTTCCGAAATATGCAGACTCAGTTTTTCCCCCGCGTATGAGACTTTCACTTTCATTGAATGCTTTGCATCATTCCCGTATTTCAAATAAGACTAAGTTCCGAAGAAAAAAGAAATCTCACGGGTTGCATTTTCATCCGAATCGGAGGCATGAACTGAATTTTCCTGAACATCGCGGCCAATATCATAGCGGATCGTTCCACAGGCCGCCTCCTTTGGATTGGTCGCTCCCACCAGAGCGCGAAGATCGGCAATAGCGTTATCTTTCTCCAAAACTACAGGAACGACCGTACCGGAAGTCATAAACGTTACCAGCGATTCGTAGAACGGTCGTTCCTTATGAATTTCGTAGAACTCGCGTGCCTGCTGAACACTGAGCGAAATCATACGCATCTCAACTATTTTGAAACGCGCTCGCTCCAACCGATCTATGATATAACCAATGAGGTTACGTTCAGTTGCATCGGGTTTGATGATTAAAAGGGTTCTGCTCAATATTTCTTACTCTTCATTTGAAAGGCTTTTATTTCTTTAGTTTCAGTGCCTCATTAAAACCGATCTCAACCGCCTTGCGGTTCTTGTCCTCGGTACCCCTTGGAGCGTGCTCGAGTACAACCTCTACCAGTCTCTCTTTAGACACAAAATCAGTGATAGCAACAATCGCTCCCAGCGCAACAACATTGGCGACCATGATATGCCCTACTTCTTCACGAGCAATGCGGGTGAATTCGAGAGCATAGTAGTCATCGGTTGGTACATCATCAATTAGTGTGGAATCGATAATGAGAGTTCCACCCTTTTTCAGGTCTGGGTAATACTTGTCAAGCGCTTCCTGAGTCATAGCCAGAAGCAGGTCAAGATTCATCGCTTTAGGATAGAATATCTCATTATCAGACACGACGACATCGGCTTTGGAAGCTCCACCGCGAGCCTCTGGTCCATAGGACTGGCTCTGAACTACCTTTTTGGATCCCACCATACCAATTGCTTTACTCAACACGACCGAGGCAAATATCATTCCCTGGCCGCCCGAGCCGGAAAGACGCATTTCAAACCGGTCACTCGGAATCTCAATTTTATCAAGAAATTTAGCTGCCATGGGTTACCTCATTTTCTCTTCAACGAGTCCACAACTTTCTGGTACTCGTTGCAGAATTCTGTCTTTTCTACTTCATGAATAACTCCAAGAACGATTTTGTCCTCGAGTTCTTCAGGCGTCATATTTTTAGATTTGGCCACCGACACGGAGTTTTCCTTGAATCTTCTGAGCATAGATACCGCATCTCCCTGGTGATTAAGCCGACCGTAGTAGGTGTGGCAATTAGTTATAACTTCGATCAGCGAAAAACCTACATGCTCAAGACCTGCCTTGATAAGTTTCTCAAGCTGCGGCACAGCATGCACGCTTCCACGGGCTACATAAGTGGCTCCAGCAGCAGCAGCGAGACTGCAAGGATCAAAGTGTTTCTCGGAATTACCGTATGGTGTTGTAGTTGAGAAAGCATTACCGGGAGTTGTGGGGGAACCCTGACCACCGGTCATACCATAGATATTATTGTTTATTAAAATTGCCGTTATATTGATATTGCGACGACAGGCGTGGATAAAGTGATTACCTCCAATAGCCAAAGCATCGCCATCACCGGTGATTACAACAACATTCATATCAGGTCGATTGAACTTGATTCCAGTTGCAAAAGGTAAGGCTCGACCGTGAGTAGTGTGCAGTGAGTGGAAATCCATGTAGACCGGCATACGGCTACTGCAGCCAATTCCGGACACCATAGAAACACTATCACGGTCCCAACCAATTTTATCCAGAGCGCGGATATATGTCCCCATTACAACACCGATGCCACAACCCGAACACCAGACATGTGGAAGTTTCTTCCCGGGACGGAGGTAATGTAAAACTACATCAGATTTTTGCTTTGGAGCTTTCTTTTCAATTGCCGTGGTAGCCATCAGAGCACCTCCTCAAGCTTTTCCAGTATCTGTATGGGTGTTATGATTTCTCCATCATACCGCTGGATAGTATGTATTTCCTTGTCTTCTGGCAGTACTCGTTGAATCTCGTGAACAATCTGCCCCATATTCAGCTCACCTACAATTACCTTCTTGCATCGAGAGCAGATATCTCGAATCTCTTTATCGGGGAAGGGCCAAATAGTGTAAAG
>QNAG01000209.1 GCA_003641415.1 Candidatus Zixiibacteriota bacterium
ATAAACTCTTCGAAATTCACATTGTTGTCAGCATTCCCCGCTGAAGTGACGAACAGAATCTCTGGAGCATTCTTGATAGATTCATACAGTGCAGCCTTGCCAATTTCGAACAGTTTTCGTGCAAAAGCCTTTCTTTCCTCAGGGGTTCCACCAGCATTGTTAGCCTCAAGAGCACTCTCAACCCCAGCTAAACTTCCTCCCCAGCTCATATTGACCACGCGTACTCCATTGTCTTTATAATACTTGATCGTCTCAACAGTGGCCACCGAGTCTTTGAGAGCCTGCTCTATTGTTGGTTCCTCGGGTATCATGTGGTAATCAAAAGTTATGCGCGATGTAAGAAGCCTTGCATAAGGATTGCCACGAAGAGCTATACCCGCCACATGTGTTCCATGAGCATGATTCCCATATTTGGAAATGTCTTCGATAAATGGTTTGACATCGTCGGGCTTCATGCTCCCCAACATTTTCTTCAATTCTATAGCCTCGTCGCTGTCAACATTTGCCTCAATATCCGACAAACCTTTCATAAGACGCTCAAGTCGGGGACGGTTCTTCTCAACATCGCCAATAGGATATAGTAGCTCTTTACTTTTGTCGGAGTGATAGGTGTAGGCTATTCCATGGACATCATCGACATATCCATTGTTATCATCATCAATATCGTTATCAGGGATTTCCTTATTATTGGTCCAGAGTTGATCCTTAAATAGAGCTATATCGGTACCCGAATCCCATATACAAATAGTAACCGGAGTATAGCCCTTCCCTTGCTCCAGAGTAACCTCACGGTCGACCCATATATTTGTTTTTTCTACCTTGTTAGCATTGATATAAGCATCGAGCACCTCAACAAGAATAGATGCATAAGGGAGATAATAGCGGATAGTGTATCCCATAGATACAAGCTGTTCAGCGATATCCTTACTAATCTCGCCATTGGTTTTATCAAGAACAGGTTGAATGCGCGAATCAACAATTCCCACAATCAAGTTACGGCTCATCATTTCTGCTCTGGCTTTGGAAGATTTGAGTTCATCACCTACAATATCATAAGGCAATTCGTTTACACGGCTACTGTACTCTTTTTTGATAGCAGCCAAAAGGTTCTCATTGCCAGCACGAACCGCAGCAATATACGATATGGTAAAAAGCCCCGTTGTTAATTGCTGTGCCTCCTTGTCTTCCAGTTGTCTACGCATCCCCGAGTACTTAAGGTAGACATCGTACTGATGATCCAGCATTGCAATAATTCCGAGAATGCCATAGTAGCCCTTGAGAGTGGTTTTGTCTAAAATATCATATTTCTCAAGATCATTCTCAAGGTCCGTTTTAAGTTCATGAGCCAGCTTCAACAATAATTCATCATTTTCAAAGAGTTCCACAGCTTTGACATCAAGCTTGTAAGTATACCGAGGAAGGTCATCAAGTTTTTCAATCTTGATTTTTTC
Source organism: Candidatus Zixiibacteriota bacterium (assembly GCA_003641415.1). GTDB lineage: Bacteria > Zixibacteria > MSB-5A5 > GN15 > FEB-12 > B120-G9. The sequence goes on from QNAG01000209.1 coordinate 1,452, forward strand.
GGCAGTCACTGGCTGCGCCATCAACCATACAAATGCAACCAGCAATGTTGTTAGTGTCCATGAAAATCTTTTCATAGTATTGCTCCTTTGATATTAACCATCAATTCTCATAACAAATACCATTGACAGGTAAAATTATACCCCATCAAACGAACAGCTAATTTATTTGGAGGATAAGAAAGAAACAAGCAATTTAATAAGATTGCCTACGCATGACCTACTTGTGCAGTTCGTGACGATTGTTTATATTCCAACACTTGTTTTCAAGAAGGCTAATGTTTTGAGTGATTTGTCACAGGTTAAAGCCGACATCGTCCCTTACACATCGGAGTATGCCCGAGATGTCAGGTCGTGGATTGACTGCGAAGAGACATACTATAATCTTTGTCGCAGTAAGGATTTTCCACCTCCGCCGAATGTGGTCGAAACCTGGCAGCGTAATAATATCACGCCGTATTTGCTTTTCTCATCTAACCGTCCAGTGGCGTACGCGGAATTGTGGGAGCGACGACTTGAACGAGAGATAGAAATCACCCACTTGATAGTCGATACTTTTAAACGCGGTCAGGGGTTTGGGACCAAGATGCTGCAATTATTGTACGACCGTGCCTCACAACGCAAAGGAATTATGAAAGTAGTATTGCATATGTTTACCGACAATCACGAGGCGTTGGGTTGTTACCTCTCGGCGGGATTTGAACTCGTTGGCACTACTCCCGGTTTCCCGGGGTTGAGAATGATAAAGATTGTGAAGTGATGGATATGCGTAATCTCTTCATGGTAACTTTACCAATACAAAATAACCATACATTGAGGATTTAATCATGAGTGATTACAAGAATTTGATTGTTGAGCAAAAAGAGAAAGTGCTGATTGTTACTATCAGTCGCGAAAAAGCCATGAATGCTCTCAACTGTGAAACAGTAGCCGAATTAATGAGCGTGTTCCGGAAATATTGGTCGGATAACAACATTGGCTGCGTGATTATCACCGGCGCCGGCAAGGCGTTTGTAGCAGGGGCTGATATAACCGAGATTGCCAAGCTTGATGCACGCGGCGGCGCCATTTATTCTGCGGATGGTCTCAAGATGATGAGGACCATCTCCAATTTCCCCAAACCGGTCATCGCTGCTATTAATGGCTTCGCGCTCGGTGGTGGAAGTGAACTGGCTTTAGCGTGTGACATTCGGCTTGCCTCAGAAAAGGCAAAACTTGGACAACCGGAGGTCAACTTGGGCATTATCCCAGGTTATGGAGGTACGCAGCGCCTGACAAGGTTGGTTGGTCGCGGTAAGGCGATGCAGTTAATTCTCACTGGTGAAATGATTGACGCTGCTGAAGCTCACCGTATCGGCTACGTTGATGAGGTTTACCCCGCCGAAGAACTGATGGATAAGGCGCTGAAAATGGCTAACCTGATATGTTCCAGAGGTCCAATTGCTGTACTGCTCGCAAAGGAGTGCATTAGTCGAGGGCTGGACATGCCGTTGTCAAACGGTTGTGATTTTGAGCGTACAAACTTTGGCCAGACCTGTGCAACGAAAGACAAGAATGAAGGCTGCAGTGCTTTCATAGAAAGACGAGAAGCTAAGTTCACCGGCGAGTAGATATAACCTCCCTATTCACCGAAAAAAATAACTGCCTGAAATTTTTCGATAACCGCTACGGGCACCTTAAAGGTGTCCGTAGGAAATTTTACTAACAACTGGACATTAAAACCGACTATTCTTAGTATATATTGTATAGAAAGAAACTGAACGGTTGAAAGCGTTAAAGTGTTAATACTGATACATCAATCAGCCGATACAACAGAAAATAAACCTAAACTATCAGGATTACAATAGAATGAGATTTCTTATTACTGGCGGAGCTGGTTTTATTGGGTCAAATATCGCCGAAGCACTCGTTACCAATGGCGACAAAGTGCGGATACTGGATAATTTCTCATCCGGGAGGAAAGAAAATCTAGTCGGGCTGGAAAACAAGGTCGAGGTTATAGAAGGCGATATCCGTGATTACTGGACAGTCCTCCAAGCTGTGGACGGTATAGACTACGTCCTTCATCAGGCTGCTTTGCCATCGGTACCCCGCTCAGTCGAAAATCCGTTGACATCCAACGAAGTTAATATAAACGGCACCCTTAATGTTTTGGAAGCCGCAAAGAACGCCGGAGTAAAAAAATTAGTTATGGCGTCGTCATCATCAATTTATGGCGAGTCGGAGGAACTGCCCAAACATGAGGGAATGACTCCCTGTCCCCTTTCTCCCTATGCTATTACCAAATTGACCGGTGAGTACTATTTGAAAGTTTACTGGAAGTTATACCAATTTCCAACTGTGGCTCTGCGTTACTTTAATATCTTTGGACCTAAACAGGACCCAAGCAGTCAGTATTCGGCGGTTATTCCCAAGTTCATCACATCCTTACTGGGAGATTACCCTCCAACAGTCTTTGGTGACGGTAAACAATCACGGGATTTTACATACATTGATAATTGTGTTCAGGCTAATATCTTGGCGGCTACCGATGATCGTCTGTGTGGCGACCAATTCAATGTCGCCTGTGGTGATCAGTTCACTCTCAATGATTTGCTCAATCAACTGCGAAAAATAATCGGCACCGAAACCAAAGCCAATTATGTCGATCCTCGTCCCGGCGATATAAAACATTCCTTTGCTACCATTGATAAACTGGGAAAGTTTGGATACAAACCAACGGTCGGATTTGAGGAAGGTCTGCGCAGCACGGTAGATTTCTTTCGCAAAGCGCCTGCCTGAGTTCAAGGATATTACATCAGAATGACAAGCTTCCCAATTTGGGTGTGACCCTGTTCATCCTCCACTACCCAGTAATATAATCCGGACACTATCATTTGTGAATTCCTTGTGACTAGATCCCATTCTTTGTATGATGAATTGGGATCGTCGGAATCAACGTTGTGCCATAACTCACGGATAAGATCCCCATCCAACGAGAAAATTCTAATCCAGCACCTTGATGGAAGATTGGCAAAGGTTACTTTGCGCACTCTATCCCGGGAGCGGTCCCATTCACCAAGACCTTCCAATCCATTCACACGGTACCAGCTATCCTGGCGATATGGGTTAGGATAAACATAGACCCGGCCAACTTCGTTTGGCTTTTCATCCCAGGATGTGTTGGGGTAAGCTTCTTTAGCAAACAGCGTAATTCCCGATTCCAGTGTATTTAATCCGGTACGGAAAGAACCGAAATCAAATGCTGTGACGCTTACCCAATAAGGAACAGTGGGAAGAAGATTATTTACTATATATTCATACTCATAGTATTTAGGGTAACCATCCTCGGTTAGTTCATCTGGAAGAAAGTGTTTATTCGATTTCGGTGGTGGCTCGTTCGGATAAATCTTTCGAATATCAGTGGTAGCACCGAACTCAGACTGATTGAAATCATGAGGGGTGAAATAAAAGATTGAGTCAGGAAACTGGAAGTGAAAATAGGGAGTGGACATAGTATAATTCAGAGGATCAAAAGTGCTGTCATTGCATGGGTCGATGGCAGAAGAGTACATACACCGCAGTTCCTCAAGTGAGAAGGGGTCATCCAGAATCATGAATTCATCTTCATCGTGAGGATTATCGTTAGTTACAAGAACATATTTATTATAGTCAAGTTGATCATACGAAGCCAACAGTGAAAAACTCTCTTTACAATTATCGCGAGCTATAAATACATGGTAGCCCTCAAAATCAATTTTACTTGA
>QNAG01000210.1 GCA_003641415.1 Candidatus Zixiibacteriota bacterium
CTTATTAAAATACGCAGAGGTATTTATTTTATAACTTTACCTAAGAGATGCATATATTACATAATGATAGAAAACACTTTAAACAAAACAATAGTTTACTCTGTTGCCATCTTTGTCTTTGGTTATGAATCAGACATCCTACTTTATACTGAGATTTTACTTGCTTCTGGATTAATTTTAATTATACTAAGTTTAACGGCAATACAATCTTACTTTGAAAAAAATATTAAATGTCTTGACGATTTTTAGATAAACAATAAATAAAGATAAGTATCATATAGTGCCTTAGCATAAGTAGTGTCTTAAGCAGAGGAAAAAGTGAATAAATACGCATAGCAAAAGATTAAAGAGATATGATGAAGACAAAATTTATAGTTTTAAGAGTCTGCTAAGTTGTTTTTTATTTCTCTGGAATTATTATAGTTCCAGCATTCTATATTATTTTGTTTAACAAATTACTTGAACATAACTCAAGCTTCAAAGCATTGTGAAATAAAATTCAGTTTTTACCATATTTTACCAAATGCTCTGCTAAAAGAGACACTAACTCAAAAAAAATATTTCAACGGATAGAAGAACGGATATTTTGGTTTTGATAAACAGAATTTATCCTTAGGACAGCAACATATATAGTGTTAATATTTAAAATAGAAACGGTAAAAGTTAGTGCACACGCTGAGGAGACTTGTATATTATCCTAAGTGGTGAAAAAACAAGTATTAGATTACAAAAAAGAAAAAGTGATTTTATGTATATTAATAGTATTAATTAAAGTTGGCGTTTGTTAATAAGAACTCTTGTATTTTCTCAAGCGAATAATGAGAAGGTATATGGCGATCATAGCAGCGACAACCAAAAGCGAGGTCCATATAGATCCAACAAGAGGATTATCTCTTTCAATTACTTCAAAAGTGAACACATCAGAGGATACAATTGTGTCATTAGAGAGTAAGGCACAGACTTTCCAGTAGTAGACATGATTTGGCTCTAGTGTGTTTGTATTCAAGCTGTAATGAGTGGAAGTAAGATTAGAGACTTTAACGAGACATGCCGAGTTAAAGTATGTGGATATATCGATATAAAGGGTATAGCTTGTGGCGTTTTCGACAGATGTCCAGTTAAAAACTAAGACAACACCGATAGGATAAGCTGTGTCATTTTTTGGTTCTATGAGTATAGGAGAATTTTGGACATCCGTTATCGCAATGAGTGTGTATGTTCCACCGGTGCTGCTCCCTTCTCTTATCAGCTCATGTGTCGCAAGATTTGTCACAGTTAAGGTTGGAGAGATAATAGACATCAATATAATCAAAAAAAGAGGGATGAAGATGACAGCCCTCCGTCTCAACATTAATTATCACCTCTTGAATATATTTTGCGGATTTTTTATACAAATATAATTTTCCGTTAAATGTGGTTTGACTCAGGAAGGAACATTAAGTGAATACATTTCTTGCCAATAATAATAAAATAGAAACTCTGGTCACTAGTTAGAACTAACTTTGTATTGACAAAATAGAAATCAAAGAGGGGGCGAAGGTTGGTCGTAAGTTCATACTAGAATTCTTCATAGTCAGTAAAGGCGATCGCAGTTTGTCCAAACCAGTATTTGAGATAGTATGTTTGTGCAACAACAATTTTACTACATATAAATGCTTTGAGGTTTAGTGTTTGTATTTAAAGAATCTACCCTCCACAACCCCCACATCCACCACAGCCGCCACAACCACCACATCCGCCGCAACCACCACAGCCACCACAACCACTAGTGATAATTGAAAAGTGTAAGATGCCAGAAAGCGGCGATTGTACTCTCGGGTACTGTTGTTTTATGGTATCTTCAGTTATTTTAATTGCATTCTTTGCTTGTTGAGCGTATTTTTTTACAGAGTCGTTTGCTTTATTCGAGAAGAAATCCTCGATTTTAGGAAGAGAATCGTAACCCAGAATAGGGAGATATTCTAAATGCACTACATCGATATTTTCCGGATGTTTTTTGAGTTTTTTAAGTTTCTTTAACAAAAAGCGAGCTTTTGGAGTAAGGGACGAAGCAAATTTAAAAATGGTAAATAGTAGGAATAAGATAAGAATAAACGATAATGTAGCAATCCTCGTGCTAAAAGTACAAATTGACCCAAGCAATACACTAACGGGAATACCGAGAAACGCAAATGGATTTCTTCTACCATAGAATCCAACCTTTTTTAAGTCATTAAGAAGGAGGGTGTCATAGGTATCAGCAGAATAAAGAAAGGTGTCCAGTTTTTTTCTAGCGATTAAGTACTCATGGCGATATAATTTTTCTCTTGGGAATGGAGGTTTAGGAGCACTATCAGGAATTTCACTCCTTGCATACTTGTTGCGGTCATACAAAATAACCTCGTATAATGTTGCCCAGATAGCATATTTTGGGGTAAGAACGCCCGCATAAATGCCTATAGGATAATCATGAACTTTTATTTGGTCACTAAATTCTCTCGGTGCTACATATGTCAAGTAGACATCCAAGATAATCATAAAAACAGATGTTTCTAAACCAATTAATAAGCTCGCGTATATGTACGGTTCGTAGGCAGAACTGTAAAAGTGTGTAGTATATATCTCTGGTGGGTCATCTTCGTAAAGTGATGTTGCATATACTGAGCTATTTGAGTTGAATCCACGCAAAGAATTAATCACGCTAACTCCTTCTGGAAGATGTACAATATACAGTGAGTGATTCACATAAATTCTAAACTTGCCAGCATTGGGGAGTGAAATTTTGTTCTCAGTTAATAAATCTTCAATAGCGTTAACAAACTCAAATTTTACATAAATGGTTATACTTTTGTTTTCACCAATTGGGTTGTAAAACTTCCATCCAATCTCTATGTATTCATGATCTTTTACAACATGCGACTCCAATGTGTGATTATATTCATCTCTCACCTTTACATTTGTAATATAGCTGTATACAGTTGGGGGAAGAAATTGTTTAAATCCAAAACTTTTGTTCCCATGTTCAACAAAGTACTCTAAAAGTAGATACACGATAAGGGACCCATTTTTCTGGGGAAATACTTCCACAATGTATCTGTTAAGTCTACATTCTGATGAATCTATAAGGTAACGATACGGTGTATCGCTAGAATAATTTAGATTTGTATATACTTCCATGTATGTTCTTGTCACGAATGCTGAGCTAAGAAAAAGGATGATAGCAACAAGCATAATAACAGTATACAAAGACTTCCTGAGATCCTTCCTCATTAGACATCCCTCTTAGGCATATCTGTATTCGTTTAGTACAACTGTATATCCAAAAAACATCCACATGAATGTCTATAACCAAGTTTATGTCTATTTATATTTCTCTTTGTATTTATTTTAAATTACTTTATTACTTCAAAATTTATGTTTTTCTTTGTAACGTTCTATGTTATTAATTAAGTCAATAAAACATTGTGGGTCTCTGGAAAATATATTGTGTGTTGTTGCATATGCTATTCCACGACATCCTCCACATAAATGAATATATGGACAGGAATTACATTCTAGGTTTTTTCTGTTTCGTATTTTTTCTAACGTGGGCGCGAATAACCATATATCTGTAAGATTTGATTCGAATACATTTCCTACGGGAATAGGGAGTCTTCTACACGGATATACTGTACCATCAACTAGCACATCAAGCAGAAACTGCCCTGCAGAACACCCAGAAAAGGCTAACTTTGGGGTGTTTATAACATTCCACAAAGGATCTCTCTTTATAATTTTAACTTTTGTCTTCTTATGGCTTAACGATTTAAAAAGGAGATATACTTCTTCTGGTGTCAGTGCCTCCTCTGCTAAAGTACTTCCTGTACCAATAGGAACAAACCGCCCAAAACTAATTCTCTTTACACCAAGAGATTCTACAAGTTTTAAAATACCGTCAACATCTTTTAGATTTTTTCTCATAATAGTAACCATTACGGTGACTTCTACATTCTCTGAGATTAGATTCTTTATTCCATTTATTACTTTTTCAAAAGTTCCTGGTCCTCTAATAAATTCATGCGTATCTTTTAATCCATCTAAACTAACTTGAGCCAATCTAAGACCTGCTTTTCGGAGCTTCTTAGCAGTTTCTGAATCGATGAGTGTTCCATTTGTGAGTAATCTAGGCATTAGCTTGTTTTTCACCAAATAATGTATGCCGTTATATAGGTGTGGCCATAATAATGGTTCTCCCCCCGTAATGTATACTGTCCCCACAGCTCTTGTTAATTCTAATATCTCCTTGAATTGCAAAACTATCCTCTTAAAATCAGAAAATGATAACTCTTTCTCCCAACTGTCATTATAACAGTGAATACACCGTAGATTACATTTTTCTGTAACATGAAGTTGTAACGCAAAAGGTACTGTCATTTTGAACGTAAACGCTATTGGATTATCGGTAAATATAATACTGGACAAATCCTTTTTTCTATATCCACATGCTATCTGTTTTTTCTGAATCTCCATAGGAGTCACCAAGCAGGAATAAAAACTAATCGTTCATTACCTGCACTTTAATATTTTCCAAGGGCTAATGTGGTATGTATCCTCGCTTATGAAAAAATTACTTTCTCCTTTTGACAGTTCTCTTCTCTAACTTATTAAGATTTGCACACTCTTTTTTAAAGAAAATATTTTTGTTATCCTAATTGAAGGATAGAATAAAGAGCGCTAATCACGAGGAGTGTGAGAGTTGAAGTGTGAAATATACTGGAGGAAAAGTAATGATATGTATATTATTTCGCTTTTACTTCCACTTTACAAAGTGAGTTCACATAAAGTACTTTATCCTTTCTGAATCTTAGTAGTTCAATCCTGTAAGTGTAAACCAAAATACTTAAAAAAGAAAAAAATTTAAGAGGAATTAACTATTCTAAAAAATGAGTAGTGAAAAAATAAAGACAGTGGGCCTGTAGCTCAGCCTGGGAGAGCGCGAGACCGATTTAACATATCGGCGTGACGCTCATAACCTCGTGGTCCTGGGTTCAAATCCCAGCAGGCCCACCAAACCATTCTCACAAAATCTCCTAATATGCCTCGGTGGTGTAGCCCGGTCAAGCATAGCGGGCTTTCACAGGAGTAGTGGTGGCATAAGCTGCTTCTGGAGTATGCCCCGCCGACCCGGGTTCAAATCCCGGCCGAGGCACCATACACCACACCTAAA
>QNAG01000211.1 GCA_003641415.1 Candidatus Zixiibacteriota bacterium
GAGGTCGCCAGCGTGTGGACTGGATGTTCGCTTTTACTGCCGCCGCGTACAATCTGGTTCGTATGAGAACCCTTTTGAAGGGATCAGCTCCATGATTTCGGGGATAAGTATGCAGGGGGACGTGTAATCGGCATTGGCCGACCCGGTCAGAGACAGGTCGATCACTGAGCAAAGATATCCACCATCATCCGACTGAGCACAATATGATAAAGACAAAAGAAACTAACCATCCTGAACCGACTTTTTCAACAACCTGCTAGATTCCTTTCTCTAACACTATCAGAAACTACGACTTCGTTACAACAACTCCCTGATCCTACTTTTTCAGGGACGACGGAATAGAGACTTGGGGTAGTGAGAGTGCGGGACAGAGGAAAACAAGAGCTCGAGCAGCGAATGCGTCGGCGATCTCGGTAACCGTCCAAGATGCGAAAATCGCTTCTGAGCAATGAGCAGTTAGAGAAGACGAGAATGGAATTGAGAAGTCCCTTTGATGGATGTTACTAACGACAATGGTGCTTTGTCAAGTTTGGTGCACACTTATGTCCCCCTTTCTTCGGACTGGATTTCGACGACTTGGGAGCTATTGCAGGCAGAACCTCAAACGAAAAGTTCTGGGTATTGAACAGTCAACCCCGCTTTATTATACGCTCATCCAATTTATCCATAACTAGCCTTTGATTTGAACTGTTCAGGGCGGCTTGCCCTATCTCGGTTCCGGAGAACCCGGAAGATTGGGCAGTGGAGTTGGACGACCTTCCTTTTTGATTTTGTCCATTACATAATCAATGGCTGACTGAAGCTGATCATCGTAACCACGCGCCATTCTATCAGGAAGGTTATCAACTTCGATGTCCGGTTCAACTCCGACATTTTCCATTATCCACTTGCCATCAAGTGAGAAGATACCAAACTCGGGTGCGGTATAATATCCGCCATCGATCAGTGGACGATAGCCACGTATGCCAATCACGCCGCCCCAGGTACGTTTTCCCATCAACGGACCTAATTCATACTGGCGGAAGAAATATGGAAAGTAGTCTCCATCAGAGCAGGAGAATTGGTTTATAAGGGTTACCATGTGGGCATTTATACCGGTTCCCGGAGATGGACCCGGTTCGAAAGTTCTCGAAGCGTGCATTGCGGCAACTACTTTTCGGAGACGTTCCAGTATCAATCCGGAGACAAACCCGCCGCCATTGTAACGGACATCGATAATCAAGCCTGGTTTCCGAAGTTGGTGATAGAACATCTTTGTGAAACGGTACAACCCATAGCTGTCCATATCAGGTATGTGTAAATAGCCAATTTGTCCATCGGAAACAGAATCTACATACAACCGTCGGTCTTCAACCCAGTTAAAATAGCGTAGCGATTCTTCAGAGGCGATTGGCCGGACAGATACTTCGTGGGCATCTTCCATATTTGGCTTACTATTGACAGTCAGTGTAACCAGTCTGTCTGCTTTGTTAACCATTAGAGAATACGGGTTAACTCCGGCTGTTATTTGATGACCGTCGATAGCAAGAAGATAATCTCCTTCATTAACATCAATACCGGGCTCTCGTAAGGGTGAACGCAACTTCTTATCGAAGTTTTCACCGTTAAGGATACGTGTGATTCTGATTCTATCGGCTTCGTGGTCGATTTCAAAATCTGCACCCAACACTCCGACTTTACTGCCAGGTATTTTTCTCTTGTCACCACCGCCAACATAAGTATGTGAGCAGCATAATTCTCCTATCATTTCACCGATGATGTATGTCAAATCAAAACGGTGTGCGCAATATGGTAACAACTGAGCGTAGCGATCGCGTATCCCTGTCCAATCGACGCCGTGCATATTCTCGTCATAGAAAAAATCGCGCTCCATACGCCAGGTTTCATTGAACATCTGAACAAACTCAGCCTGGCGGTCTACATACATCTCCATATTAGACAGATTCAAACTATTGTCATCCAGGTTAGCCTTCTCCCCTGAGGTCTCAACGATGTGGTAATCACCTCCAACCCATAGTATCATTTTCTCGCCATCAGCTGTCAGTTGATAGCTATATGCTCCGTTGGCAAACTGGTGATCTTTTTGCTCCTTGATGTCATATTTATGTAAAACTCCCTTGTCTTGTGTAATTTTACCGCGCAATCCTCTGATGGGATATGAAGTGTAAAATACAGCTCCATCTATCGCCGACAGTCCACCGTAGTTTCCAGCTGGAAGGTCGATTGCAATCTCGCGGTTATAGATACCATCAAAATCTATTTTGCAGGTGACTGTTTCCTCGGTATCGTCATCGCTGTCTTTGTTCTTTTTTTTCTTCGATTCCTCAGTAGATTTAAGTTCTACTTCATCACTCTTCGGAACAAATGGCGACTCACCATCAGCAGTAAGTACAATCATGTAAAGGTTGGTAATAGCGGTGTTGGCAAACTGAAATTCATAGTTGCTAAGGATGGGGTTAAAACTCCGGTTGGACAGGAAGTATAAGTACTTACCCGCCGGATCAAACGCCGGAGAGAAATCATCGGTATAACCGGGCGTTACCTGACGGATATGTCCATCATCGATATCATAAATAAAAATGGCATTGATTCTGTTATCTAATTGTTTTGTATAGGCAAGATAGCGACTGTCTGGTGACCATACAAAATCGCGAATCTCATCGCGTGTTGCTTCGTCGATCTGTTTTTTTCCTTTGGTTGCTATATCAACATAGTAAAGTTTGAGTTCCTTATCTGAGAAGACAAGCTTTTTGCTGTCCGGCGACCATGATGTGCCATATTTATGGCAATATCCATCAGTGGTCAATCGTTCGGTCTTCTTGCTGTCGAGAGAATAGAGATATAGCTCTTCTTCTCCGCTCTTATCGGAGATCATGGCAATCATACGTCCGTCAGGGGACCAGCTCGGGTTACGATCATTTGCTCCTGAAGATTTGGTTAGGTTGCGTGTGTTGCCGTTCTTGGCCGGGACAGTAAAAATATCCCCTCTTGCTGAAAAGAGTGCGCGTTTCCCATCAGGAGAAATATCGTAGTTGCGGATTTTCTCGGAAACATCAACCCACTCCGGACGTACCAAGCGCCGATCACTTGCCAGATGGATTTCGAGTTTGTTCATTTTTTCCGAGGGTAGGTCCAGCACATATATCCAGCCACCGTTCTCGAATGCGATTCCATCCTTACCAAGACTTGGCCACCGAACATCAAATTCAGTGAACTGGGTTATCTGATGTGTCTCTTTGGTATTGAGGTCATAACAGAACAGATTCAATGTGCCGGTTCGGTCAGAGTTGAAATAGATTTTGTCGTTGTGCCACATCGGCATATTGTCGGTGCCAACCCAGTCGGTTATTTTTTCGTTCTCGAACGTTGTTAGATCGAAAGTCCATACGTCTTGAGCCATGCCACCTTTGTAACGTTTCCATGTTCGGAAATCTCTATAGATTGGGCAATATGCGACTTTGCCAGCATCGGGAGACAGGCTTGTAAAGCCGGCAGAATTCATTGGTAACGCTTCCGGTAAACCTCCTTGAACACTCACGAAATAGACCCGACCATCCCACCAATCATTGGTTTCTTTCCGGGAACGGAACAATACCCTGTCTCCATCTGGGTGCCAACCCATAACCAGGTTTTCCGGACCAAAACGTTCACTGGTATGCTGGATACCGGGGTGGTACGTAAGTCGTTTTGGTTCCCCTCCAACAACCGGCATCACGTAGACGGACATATCACCATCGTATTGACCGGAGAAAGCTACCTGTTGACCATCAGGCGAGAATTTCGGAAACAGCTCCAGACCTTTATGGTCAGTCAGTTTTGTGGCAGCGCCGCCACTTCGGGGAGCAACATATATATCTCCAGCGTAAACGAAAGTAACCTGAGCAGTGCTAACATCGGGAAAACGTAACAGTCTCGCTTCATTGGCGCTGACTAAACTGGTAAGTAACAATATTATAACGATAATGGAAAATCTACAGGTTCGCATTAAAAACTCCTTGTGGATTATGGTCAGTTGTCGGTTAAGAAAGGTAATTTATCTAAACGAGTCAACCACCTTAACATTTACTCAATTGCTAATTACTTAAAAATTTCTTATCCTTTTACTTAGAACATTATAACTGAGAATTGTGTAAATGCTGGAATTTATTACAAAGATATTCGGAACAAAACATGAACGCGATGTCAAGAAGTTGATGCCGTTGGTGCAAGAAATTAACGAACATTTTGACACACTTCATTCACTCAGCGATGAACAACTTGTTGGCAAGACCGAAGAGTTTCGCAAGCGTCTGGCTAATGGAGAAACATTAGATGACATCATGTGTGAGGCGTTCGCAGTTGTCAAAGAAGTCTGCCGCCGTAATGTGGGCAAAACCTGGGATGTTTGCGAGTTGCCTACAGAGTGGGATATGGTTCATTTTGATGTTCAGCTCATTGGCGGTATAGCGCTGCATCAGGGGAAGATAACCGAAATGGCCACTGGTGAGGGGAAAACGCTGGTTGCCACACTCCCGTGTTATCTCAACGCGCTCGAAGGCAAGGGGGTTCACATGGTTACGGTGAACGACTATCTTGCTCGTCGTGACAGTGAATGGATGGGAAAGATTTACAAAGACCTTGGCCTTACAGTCGGTGTGATTCAAAACCAGATGATCAATGCCGACAGACGCAAAATGTATCAATGCGATATCACCTTTGGCACCGCTAATGAATTTGGATTTGATTACCTGCGCGACAACATGTCCCAGCGAGCCGAAGATCGCGTTCACCGCCATTTTCACTATGCCATAATAGACGAAGTTGACTCTATTCTTATCGACGAAGCACGCACACCGCTGATTATCTCCGGTCAGGTCGAGCATAGCGTGCATGACCGCTATCGCGAGATGCGTCCCACAGTTAATAATATTGTCCGCAAACAGACGGTTTTGGTCAATGACATGATCGCAAAGGCCGAAAAACTTTTAGCTGGAGAAAAAGCTGAGGATGAATTTGAGGCCGGTATTCTTCTTCTGGCTACTCAACGTGGCGCTCCTAAAAATAAGCACCTGCTCAAAATACTAAAAAAACCTGGAATAAAAAAGTTAGTTCACGAA
>QNAG01000212.1 GCA_003641415.1 Candidatus Zixiibacteriota bacterium
ATTTTCATCAAGATATCGATTTTTTCATCGTGACAATACTCGTCAGTTCTATTGTCACCGATATCTGACCGGTTAATTACAACCCCGAATGGTAAGTCGATCTCTCGCATCATTCCAATTGCCAACTTGAGATCATTCAGTCCGAATGGTGTAGGTTCGGTTACCAAAATCACGAAGTCTGTACCGTTAATTGCTTCAATGACAGGGCATGATGTACCCGGGGGGGCATCTATTATGGTCACATTGGATTTATTAGCGAGCTTCCTTAGCTCTTTTGTTATTGGAGGAGATATTGCTTCACCAATATTCAGACGTCCCTCGTAGAACTCTACCCCCATCCCAATTCCGTGGCTGATACTTCCGATTGTTCTGGGGATTTCTTCAATGGCATCTTCAGGACAAACATCAAGACATCCCCCACAGCTATGACAAAGAGAATCAAAGACCTCTACCGTTTTTCCCAAGACAGCAATAGCATTATATTCGCAGGCAGCAGAACATTCTCCACAAAGGTTGCATTTATCATGAATAACCCTGGGAATTAGAACAGTCACATCAAACTTTTCAGTAATTTCCGGTTTTAGGAAAATACTGCCGTTTGGTTCCTCAACATCACAATCAAGGTAACTAACCTCTTTGCCCATTTTAGCAATGGCTACAGCTAAATTGGTAGCAATAGTTGTTTTTCCTGTACCTCCCTTACCACTGGCAATAGATATTTCCAAGTTGATATTCCTCAGTTGTTTATTCTCTTATCATCTTATGGCCACACTTTGGGCAGTTTACATCTAAACAGGTTACTCCTTGTTGATGTTGAACAGTCTCACCACAATTAGGACATACGCATTTTCCGCTGGGACCAAGAGCACGTCCACCGCGTCCCATACCACGTCCTCCTCCTTGACCACGTCCCGAACCTTGTCCACTTCCCTGGCCACGTCCGCCGCCCTGACCGCCGCCACCGCCTTGGCCACGTCCACCGCCCTGACCACTACCCCCGCCCTGTCCACGTCCACCGCCGCCGGAATTACCTCTTGGTGACATAATGTCCTCTCCTACTCTTATGTATTGTTCTGAATCTCATTAACATATTTATCTATACCATCAATAACATTATTCTTGAAGCGCCAAGTTTATCTTTCAAATGTATGAATACCTCATACCAAGTCTGAGTTCATTACTGTGTTTTTCTTTATAATGCCACTTTTTTCAAATCGGTAAGCGAGATTGCATTTTTTGGGCACTCGTACATACATGCACCACAAGCAGTGCACTTTTGGATATCTATAACTGCCAGATCATCTATGGTGATTGCTCCTTCCGGGCATACCTCTGCACAAACTCCACAACCCACACATTCATTTTCGTGTACGACTGCAACCGTTCTTATACTTTTTATTTCATCAGAGTCTTTATTTTTCTCTTTTACGTACTCGACATTAGAGGGTGTGGATATCTCCTCTTCCTGTAACTCAGAGATACGTGCATTTATATTCTGGAGTTGAGTCACTACTGTATCAGCCTGAGTCTTAAGCAATTCGATTTCCTTATCAGAGCTTTCTGGCCTCAACCCTTCCTGACCAGACTGCTCAGAGTACGGTTGAAAATACTGTGACTCGACTGAACTTGGAGATTTCTCCATGTTTATGTTTTGCCTAATCCCTTGCCTCATGCCGGGGCTGCCACCACGACCCCGGCCAATACCTCTACCCATCCCACGACCACCACCGCGTCTCATACCACGGCCTCCCCCCTGACTTTGCCCAAAACCACGACCACCGCCTTGCCCACGACCACCGCTGCCGGAACTACCTTTTAATGGCATATTGTTCCCTCTTACTCTTTTGTATTTTTCTGAAGTTCATCTATTCGCTGCTCGATATCGTCAAGAGTTCTCTTGAAGTATTGAGCTTGTTCTTTCAAATGCAAAAGTTCATCTGCTTGAGCTGCTTTTACATTTGTAGTTGTACCAGAACCACCCGGATATGCTTCGGGATAAGGATAACCGTATCCACGAGCCCATCCCGGCGCTCCGGTAGCGTAATACTGGTGACGCCATCCGCGTCCTCCACCTTGATAACCACGGCCAAATCCGCCTCCTCGACCATATCCAAATCCACGTCCAAATCCGCGTCCAAAGGAAGGGTTCATATACCCGGGAACATCGTATCCGGCACAAAAACCGGCGCCACGTCCTGTCATTGGTCCGGCACCCATAGGTCCGGTTCTGTCTCCACTTGGCATCTTTATCTCCTTTTGTGTTCAGTTACTAAAACTGCTTTAGTTTTTTTTCTCATTATTGTTTTCAATAATTTCGACTTCATTGGTAATATCAATCGCATCTACCTTTTCCGACTTCGCCGGAAGAAGCTTCCTAGCTACTCCACCGATAAGATTGCGGACAATACTGTTTGGCTTTTTGAGATCATTGATAACGTACCCAATTATAGGTGCCGCAATCGACGTAAAACCAATTGTTTTGCCCGTCTTACTGGAGAACATACCTCTCATTCGCTTGCGCTGCCTACCACCAGCTCCCATTCCCGTATTATCTGATTTTGTAGGTGTCATAATAGCTCCTTCTCTGCAAAGGCGGACAATCATCCCCAATGTCCATCAACATTGGGCTTATCACTTAGCTTGAACTTATTGTTGCGAGCTAGTTCTATTGCCTCAGAAACTGTCCCTTCTGTCCACTCCACTGTTTTAATATCAGCCGCTCCAAGAGCTTGAAATGCTTTAGGACCGAAATTGCCGGCAACAACCATATCTACACTCTTGTTTACAACATTTTCAGCTGCTTGAATACCTGCCCCATGCGCGGCATTAACGTTCTGACTATTCTCAATAACTTCAAAGCTTTCGTCTGCGGTATCAAAAATCAAAAAATATGGCGCTCGCGCAAATCGAGGATCAACCTTGCTGGTTAATTCCTTACCTTGAGATGTAACTGCTATCCTCATAACTCCTCCTTAAATTGTCTGCCGCGACCGAAGTCCGTACGTCGTCCTCGACGTTTGCCTTTTCCGCGGCGGTGACGTCGCCCACAACCGGGCATAATAAAATTATCGTTTTGCAATATCCCGTTATTATATGCAGTGATTATCTCATTAACATTACCTCGAAACCAAGGATTTACTCTTATACCTGATGCAACAAGCATCTTCTCAAATTGTTGCGATATCGCACCGCAGATCAAGATATCGATTCCAAGTCCTGAAATAAAATTCACACGGTGGAAAATACCCGCTTGCGGAATATCTACTGTCCTTCTTGAAATTTCGTGACCATCGTCGATTTCAACTACAAGCAAACGACCCGCAGTATCCATGACGGGCGAAACACGCCCATCCCATATCGGAATTGCAACCTTTATCTTCATGCTCATGTTTTAAGCATTATCTATGCCAAAATTACCTAACAAGACAGTAAATGGTGCTATCATGTTTATATTAAATAACTTACAAACTTGAAATAGTAAAGCTAACGTAAAAGGAAATTAAGAAGTGTTGCGATTATGCAGCCGCATTGAATATATGGGATGCAATACTGCAATTATTGTTATGTAGAATTGTGGATTCCCAGTCTTTTCATTTTTCGCCAGAGCGTTGTCTTGTGCATTCCAAGCTCTTCGGCCGTTTTTTTCTTATTGAAGTTATTCCTTTTTAGTGCTTCGGTGATGTAAACAGCTTCAAGATCTTTCATCGACGTTGACTTTGCTAAAGGTCTGATCTCTTCAGGTCTGATATTCTCCGGAAGATTATTAACATTGATAACAGTACCCTGACAGAGAGCGAAAGCATACTCGATAATATTTTCCAGCTCTCTGATATTGCCCGGATAGTCATAATTTACCAGTATTGCCAATGTCTCAGGTGAAATATCCGTGATAAGTTTTTTCTTAAGATTGCTATAACGTCGGATGAAGTGCTCAATTAATAGAGGGATATCTTCCTTGCGCTCGCGCAGTGGAGGTAATTTGATACGGACCACATTTATCCGATAAAATAAATCCTGACGAAACTCCCCAGATTTGACAAGTTTTTCTAAATCCCTGTTCGTTGCAGTGACAATACGAACATCCGCCTTAACTGATTCCGTAGCGCCGAGAGGCTCGTAAGTGCGTTCTTGAATAACCCGAAGTAACCGTACCTGTAGTGCGGGAGAAATATCAGCGATTTCGTCGAGAAAAATAGTTCCGGTTTCAGCCATAGCAAAGCGCCCCGGCTTGTCTTTGCGGGCATCGGTAAAAGCTCCAGCCTTATAGCCAAATAGTTCCGATTCAAGAAGTGTATCGGGAAGAGCAGCGCAATTGACAGCTACGATTGGTCCATCTTTTCGGTAAGAAAGATTGTGCAGGGCGCGGGCGAATAGCTCCTTACCGGTGCCACTTTCACCCTCGATAAGAACTGTGCTATCGCTCTGGGCAATACTGGGAAGTATATTGAAGAGCTGCAACATCTTGTCGTTTTTGCTAATAATATCATTGAAGGAGTATTTCTTTTCCAGTTCCCGTCTGAGTTCTTCAATTGTGCTCAGATCTCTGAATGTCTCTACACCACCAATAACATTTCCGCTTTTGTCTTTCAGAACAGCTGCTGAAATACTGATTGGGATTTTATCTCCATCCGCATCGATAATATAAACTGCTCGGTTGACTACTGGTCGTTTGGTTTTGAACGTTTCTCTGAGAGCACAATTTGTTTCGCAAATTGATGCATGAAAAACATCGCTGCACCGTTGACCGATAGCTTCTTCCTTAAGAATACCGGTTATTTCCTCCGCCGCCTTATTAAAAGATGTAATCCTCCATTCTCGATCAACCGTAAACACTCCATCGGCGATGGAGTTGAGGATAATCTCAGTGGTTTTGTCATTATTAATTTTATCAATCATCTTTGCCACATAAAGCTAGTTTACATATCTATAATACGTCACATATTGCAATTATGCAACCCCTTCGGATTAGATTTACTAAAAAAGTGAGCTTCCCCCCGTTCAGTGGACAGGTTAACAAGCATTTATCAACACCTTTTCTTCATGGTATTGATAGTTTCGTTCAAAGTCAATGGGACTGA
>QNAG01000213.1 GCA_003641415.1 Candidatus Zixiibacteriota bacterium
AAGCAGGAGCGTCTCCTATAAAGCTTCACCGTATTCTATTTGCAGCTATGGTTGTAGTGTGTGTCGCTTTGTCGACATCAGCAATCTCCAGTGATCAGACAGTAACAGTTACCCGAAACCTCACTTCCATGCCTCTCGCCTTTACGGAGAATCAAGGGCAGTGGGACGAACAGGTATCGTTCCGTGCCACTGCCGGTGGCCACGATGTGGTTTACTAATGATGGCGCGGTTTACCAATTCACCCGGCGTTTCCCTGTAGGTCAGGATCCTCGCGATCCTGACAATCGTCAGGTTGGCAAGCAACCTGACCTACAAACTGATTGGACATCGTTCCGGTGATCTTGATAACAACGGACAGGTGAATGTGGCCGACCTTACATACATGGCGGCCTATATGTTTACCGGTGGTCCTCCACCGCAATACGAAGGTGTAGATGATGTTGATGGCAGCGGTGGATTAGATGTGGCAGATCTGACCTATCTGGTAGCGTACTTGTTCACTGGCGGACCTGACCCGGCACCGTGTCCGTAGCGCGATACTTGTGTTCGGTGTTGAATTGCTGGGAGACAAGCCCCCAGCCTACGCGGAACGTGAACAGAACGGTAGGTCAAGCCGCCTGTCGGCTTGACGCGCAACAGTTTCGTAACATTATATGTCAAGCGGCAGGCCGTTTGACCTACTCACTTGTGTCTGCCGTCCCTCAACTCCGCTCGGGATGATTAAATGCGGTTTCGTATAGTGTAAACCTTGCGTCCCTTGACTCCGCTTGCAGGCATCGCCCGGTTGGATGAAATGAGTAGCAAGGATAACATGTGTAGCCTTACTTTCATGCTGAGCGGAGTCGAAGCATGACGATTGACTAAATCTGGCCCTACAGGTCTACTTTCTCTTCGGGTCGTTCTTCTTCGTGCTGACGGTCTTCTTCGCTTTGGTGGCCTTCTTATTGTCTTCTGTACTTTTGAGGTTCTCGCGGCGGTCGTCGATACCGTTTTTATTCTTATCAACAAACGTATCGAATTTTTTCTGTGCAATTTTGCTCTTATTGCCAGTGGATTTCTTCACTATAGACTTCTCTTGTACTACCACCTTCTTCTTTGTCGTCTTGGCTTTTTTCTCAACCGCGAAAACATTACCACTTGTCGAGATGGCGAAAAGGGCAACCATTATATACACTAGTATCTGTTTCATAGTCTATTCTCCGTGTTCCAAGATTTAAGGCACTCTTTGCTGTGAAATTTGACACGGTTCATTCTAATGTCGTCCCTTCCCTTTCGATTTTGAGCCCGAAGACTTGCTCTTGCTTACAGTCGACTGCGAGCTTTTGCCTGACGATTTGTTTCCGGTGTTCTTTACAGAACCGGATTTTTGCTGTGGGGATTTCTGACTGGAAGAAGATCTGGATTTTGATTGGTAACTCTTGGAGTCTTTGTTCTTGTTATGCTTACCGCTGGATTTCTTCTGGTAGTACCCTGAGGATTCGTTTTTTCGGATAACAGTTTTTCTCTCGACTGATTTCCCTTTCAAAGATGTTTTCAATAATTTTCTATCTATAGTGGTAGTCGAGCGTTGTGATTTGTTCGATCTGTAGTCGCCAGTTGATTTCGGTGAAAAGTCCTTCGTGCGGTAGTTCCCTTTACTTCCTGACTTACCTGAACCATCAACAGTCACTGAACGTTGTGAAGATTTACCTCGACTCCATACTTTGGTACTTGTTCCTCCGATAAGTCCGGTTGTTTCCCATCCACGCTCGGTTTTTACAAGTGAAGTGCTGCCCTTGACATTCTTCTTCGGAGCAACCGTTGCTACTTCGGTAACAACCTTGCCGGACCGGCCTTTTGATAGGACGATATTCTTTTTGGTTACGACCTTCGAGTTTAGAATTGCCGTTTTCTTCTGGGCAAATTTGGGATATCCATTCGCTTCCGGGTTGCGATAGCCAGCATGTCTGACTTCTTTGAACTTGGACTGCACCGACGGTCTTGGCTTAATAATTTCGTTGTTTAACACAACTGTGTGGTAACGAGAAACATGGACATCCGATTCCCAGCAGTAACCCCATCTATCATAGATAGTAAAAGTGTTCCATCCAACATAGACGCGCGGCAGGTACAGGGGTGTACATCCCCAATATACTCCATTGATATAAACGGTAGAGCCGAACGGATAATCAAGATAGACATTCCCGCAGAGTGTCCAGTTGTGATACACAGGATGATAAACAGGCTGGAAGTAGTATTCTTCCCACTCATCGACATATATTGATGTGCGGTCATAGGCAAACCGCTGTCCGTCGTAGCGCACGAAGTGTCTATCATTAATGTAATCAAGGAATTCGTGACGGTCATCCCAGTCGCAAATGATTCCTGACACAGGGTACCAGTCCGGAATAGGAATCCGTTCGCGCGAGGCTATAATCTGAATGTTCTCAACACCTTCCGGGCCGGTAATAACAAGATCGTAGTCGTCCCAGCCACTTGGAAGATGGTAGGTTGTCCCGCCGTTGACAAAGTTGTCATCAGTTGGATTGGCAGGGAACAGGATATTAACCCGTCCGCGAGTGTCAACTGTATAGATGACTACAAAGGCATCACGATTCACTCGGTAATGAATAACGATGTTGTCACCTTCGTAGTATTCACCATCGTTGTGATTAGTCCAGACCTCAGCATCCAGATACCTATCTATCCTGCCTCTGTCCCGATACTGATTGTCATCATCGCGATATTGATAGTTGTCATCGTCGTAGTCGCGCGTGATATTTTGAGCCGGCGCCAAAGGCGCCACCAGCACAACAGCCAATATCACCAGTGCCGTTTGTATGATTCGGTGTAACATGATTTCACCTTCCTTTTCTTTTTTAAGCAGGTCTTTGCTCGTATTGTCCTAAATAGGCTCACTGTTAATAAATTGGTCCGGCTCTTCCGTTGGGGGGGACAACTCCCGGTTGCCCGGTACTTCCTGATGTGCCCATTGGAATATAACACCGGTATTCTTATCTACAGAAGTAGCTCTCATTTTAGCATAACATGAATCGTCAGTTCGGATTACATAAGTATGATTCAAGATGATTTCTACATAGCCCAATTCAGACCAACCGCTTGCGGGAGCCCATCCGATGTCATCCCAGTAGTCGGTGTAGCCCATATCCTGGATTAAAGTCCCCTTGGTTGTCATCATATTTCCCGCATTGAGATACAGGACACCCTCGTAGGAATCCACATAGACATCGCAGGATGAAATTGAAGCGTAAACTCTGCTATGACTATCAAAGTTAAAACCGGCCTTTGATTCATCAACAGCGATATCGGATAAAAATACTTCACCTTCAGGCCGAGGCGTATCGAAAACATCCTCGGCTGACAGGGTTGAAATCTGGCCCGCATGATCGACAGAAGCTACAGCGTAGAAGTATGTTGTTCCATTGTCTGCCTGTTCATCATAATAATGGTAAAGCAGCAAATCCAGATTTGGATTGTCATCAGCAGTTACACGCCCGATTTCAGTATACGGAGCTTCCAAACTCACAGAGTTGCGGTATACGATATACTCTACGATATCGCGGTCATAAGGACCATTCCAATGAATTTCAACAACTCCATCACTTGTAACAGAATAGACCCCTTGAGGAGGCTCGGGAGCCGGATTGTAAATCTCGTCCTCTTCGTCACATCCAGCCACTACTAACAGTCCGAACAACACTAACAGAGTCAACAGCTTGTTCAACATCGCAGGCTCCTTTTTCCATGTCCCTGTATTGTCATTTCCTGTGATATATATAATCAATATCCATGCCAAAAAATGTATATGGTTGGTATTATATAAGTTAAGCCACATTAGGGTTGTTGTTGCTATTGCCAAATGCACAATAATTGTGCGTACTTGAACGGAAATGCACGGAAAATGTGGATAATATCTTTAGTATTACCATTTTGTTTGTTACGAAGTGGAAAGTCGCTCATCAGAAGTCAATTCCGCATGGTACGGATCGAATCCCGTTGCCCCTTTGCATTAGACAGAGTATATTCCGCTAAACTCTTTCATTAAGGGAGTAAATGGTGCGTGCAGAGAATAAAGAAGCCAATGCCCTGCTGGATAAAGAATTTAAGATTCTCGATCACGGTTTTATCCGCCTGGTAGACTATATGGGTGATGATAGCGCTATTGTCGAGGCTGCCCGGGTTAGCTATGGAAAGGGCACAAAAAAGGTTTCCGAAGATCGTGGGCTTATACGCTATCTCATGCGACACAATCACACCAGTCCTTTTGAGATGGTGGAGTTCAAGTTCCATGTCAAACTGCCCATCTTTGTCGCACGTCAGTGGATTCGTCACCGTACCGCCAATGTCAATGAATACTCCGGGCGTTATTCAGTAATGAAAGAGGAGTTTTATCTGCCCCAACTTGAGGATATCCGTTATCAGTCAACAGTCAACAAGCAGGGCCGATCGTCAGAGGAAGTCCCCGATGAAATGAAACAGCGGTTGCTCGAGATATTAAAACGATCACAAGCCGATGCCTACTCGCACTATAATCAATTTGTTGAGGATGGTCTCGCCCGAGAGTTAGCCCGGATAAATTTGCCGCTGTCACTGTACACGGAGTGGTATTGGAAAATCGATCTTCACAATCTTTTCCATTTTCTCAGTCTTAGAATGGATAGTCATGCCCAACAGGAAATCCGTGTTTACGCTGAAACCATGAGCGGGATAGTAAAGACTGTCTGTCCGGTAGCCTATGAAGCATTTGTCGATTACCGCATTGATGCTGCTTATTTCTCCGGACCCGAGTTGGCCATACTTCGAGATAGGTTGACTGCTAAAAATATCTCAATAGATAAAATGGTGGAAAAAGGTTTGTCCAAACACGAAGCTACCGAACTATCTGAGAAGCTGGATAGAATTCGGAAGGTATAGTGCGACTAGGTAGCATTTGTGATGAAGATGGGGGGAAAATACGCCCAGCGTCTAAACCAGTATTAAACCCTTTGAAAAAAGCTATCTGTTGAATCTTCTGTGTTTAAGAGGGGACAAATAAAATCGGGGTGAGTCGGTTTGAACCTCCGACATCCTGCTCCCG
>QNAG01000214.1 GCA_003641415.1 Candidatus Zixiibacteriota bacterium
AAGGAAGCCCTGCGATTAGCTTTCATTCAACACAAAAGTTTCGCCACTGTTCTTAAGGGAGTACAACAACAACGCACGATTGCGGATGCTTTCGAACAATCTACTTCCGGCGCTACGATTGTGAACATGATGTCGCTGGATATGTTGATTGGTTCGGGAGGTGTCCTTTCCCACGCTCCACGCCGTCAGCAAGCAGCGATGATGATGATTGATGCGTTTTTACCTGAAGGTGTTACTCGCCTGACGGTTGATTCCATATTTATGATGCCGCAATTGGGGGTCCTTACCGAAGTGCAGCCAAAAGCCGCAACCGAAGTGTTTGAAAAGGACTGCCTGATTCACCTCGGAACCTGTGTTGCGCCGGCAGGCACCAGCAAGAAACCCGGCCCAGTGATGAAGTATACTATCGACCTTCCCGATGGCAAAGTGTCCGGCACTCTTAACTACCTTGAAATGAAAAAATTCGAACTAGGGATTCAGGAAAACGGTTTGCCACGAAAGGCAAAAGCTATACTCGAACCGGAACGCGGTTACGACGTAGGAGCGGGACGGGGTAACAAGCGCGAAGTAGAACTTCACGGTGGTGTGGTAGGTATTGTTCTCGATGGTCGGGGGCGACCTTTTGATCTCTCAACGATTAGTGAAAGCGACCGGATCAGTTATTTGAAAAAGTGGATGACCGAGCTGAACATTTACAACACTGCAAGCCTGTCAGGTGACCAATGAACACTAAATTCCTTGCTATTGTTTGTGTTGTAATAGCACTCCTTGGTTTGAAGGCAACTGCCAAAGCAACAAAACATATAAGTTACAAGGGCGAGTTTTCTTTCGATTATCCCAATGACTGGAGACAAATTGACCATAAAATCGTCGATCTTTTCCTAATTCGAAACAATGCTGGGAAGTCGATACTTGACTACGAGGCAGCTTTTGGTCCGGTTGGTTATACCCCTTTCTGGAAAGGGCCATATTTTATCCTTTCTGTTGAAACTGATATTTTATACAGCGATAGCCAGATAGACTCGGTGTTACAAGTCATGAGCAAAAACTTTGGCAAGGGGATTAAGTATTTTCCTGTTGCTGACTTCCTGACTGACATGGAATCAAATAGTCCTGTCTATGACAAAGACAAAAAGATAATCTCTGTTGCCAGCGAAATCATTGAGAAGGGTGAGCTATTAAAAAAACATCTTTTAGTGATGAAGTTTTTCGAAAAAGGTCTGGCTAACTTTTATTTCTATGCTCCAGATACACTCTTCGACAGCAGTTCCACGGTTTTCAACAATATACTGGAGTCGTTCTCATACGGTAATATTGATTCTCTTTTATCAGAAGAGTCACTCAAGACAGCTGATATTGATGACATTAGCTCAGGATCAGAAAGTTCTAAAGAGATACCAGTTGCTGTGATGATAGGATTGTTGATCGTGATAATTGTCATAGTAGCTAAACGTAAAAAGAAAACAACGAGCAAGTTAACATAGAGGAAATTGAAACATGGCTCATGCCTATACACCCGGCCTGAAAGTTACTGAACATCTGCTTGTGAAAAAGCAGAGGATTTTACCCTTGAAGGGAGAAGTGGTTGTTAAAGTCGGCGACAGGGTGAAGCCTGATGATGTTATTGCCCGCACCGAATTACCGGGCAATGTGGAACCACTCAATGTTGCCAACAAGATAGGTGTTCCCCCTGAAGATCTGGAAATGCTCATGCTTAAGAAAGAGGGTGACCAGATAAAAAAAGGGGAGCCGATTGCTCTGAAAAAATCATTCATCAAGTGGTTTAACAGTTCCTGCGAAGCTACAGTCGATGGTACATTAGAGTCAATTTCATCAATCACAGGACAGGTTCTGCAACGAGGACTTCCAATTCCAGTTGAAGTTAAAGCCTATCTCGTAGGTAAAGTAACTGATATCTTCCCCAAAGAAGGGGTTGAAGTTACCTGTGTTGGCGCTTTTGTACAAGGTATCTTCGGCATCTGCGGCGAGACATCTGGTAAAATCAAAGTGGTCGTCCCTGACAAAAATACTATACTCGAAGAAAAATATATCACTGATGATTTAGCCGGAATGGTAATAGTTGGTGGTTCGCTTGTTACTGCTGATGCTGTTAAAAAAGCTATTAAAGTGGGAGTTAATGGTATCGTATCAGGCGGTCTTGATGACAAAGATCTCCGTGATTTCCTCGGGTACGATATTGGCGTGGCTATAACAGGATCTGAAAACTTCGGTTGTACACTTGTAATCACCGAGGGTTTTGGCCAGATAAGCATGGCAGGGGGAACATTTGACCTTCTGAAATCAAACGAGGGAAAATTGGCTTGTATAAACGGCGCTACTCAGATTAGAGCCGGTGTCATACGGCCGGAAGTAGTAATTCCACTCGATGATGAAACAGCTTTGGATGCTATAAATAAACAATCAGCCGTCGGGGGACTTAAAATTGGTTCACCGGTGCGTGTAATCCGTCATCCTTATTTCGGCCATTTGGGGCATGTTATAGGATTGCCATCTCCACTAACCAAGTTGGAGTCGGAATCGGTAGCTCGCGTGCTGGAGGTGGAGTTCGAAAACGGCGAGAAAGCAATAATCCCACGCGCCAATGTGGAGATGATAGAAAGCTAAACGCATTTTCGATGAATTAAGAAAAAAGCCTCCAGAATAATATCTGGAGGCTTTACTTTATATATTGCAGGTTGTAAGCTGGGTGGGTCAGTCTTCGAATCCGCCTTTTGAGGGAAAATGGCAGGTTTGAAAATATATCTAACCTAATAGGACTGGTTCAAGCATCACCTGGTTTGATGATATGAATGACTTACTTTTCCCGCGTAAGGTGCGACCTTGTGTCGTACCAATAAGCAATGGCAGGACAGCCAAAGAGTTCTTCCCTTGTGTACGATAACATATAACACCAGTTATATATTGTAAAAGTGTTTGGTCCGTCTGACTGTTATAATTTAAGCAATGGTTCGATAGCTTCATGCAGAGAAGCGCGGTAGTGAAGGCTACCAATATCCATTGAACGCATTATTTTTGCAAAACCGGAGAATTCTTCCAAATGGGCCAGGCGCACCTCGCGTATCTCTCGATGGTCTGTAAATTCAAAATCACCCCCGACATACCGCGCCTGAAACACAAATGAATTCCATTCAATTGTACCGAAAGCATTCTCGAACAACACTTCGGTTCGGAGTAAAAATTTTTCCAGCGCTATCCGGCATCCGGTTTCTTCA
The DNA here is from genome assembly GCA_003641415.1 of Candidatus Zixiibacteriota bacterium. Lineage (GTDB taxonomy): Bacteria > Zixibacteria > MSB-5A5 > GN15 > FEB-12 > B120-G9. The sequence continues at coordinate 3,234 of QNAG01000214.1, forward strand.
AATGTCTCCCGCGCTATTCCATCCTTGAATGACTCCTCCGGGCGCAATCCTCCCGATGGCGCCCGGTACATCCCCGGCGGATAGAAAGGCGTGGCAATAACAATAACTTGGTCATCCTTGAAGATGTACATAGTAACGTCATGTTTACGGCCGTGTTTCTGCGAGCTGCGAATACGCTTATATTCCTTATCGGAAACAGGGAATACGAATCCTGCTGCCTTAGGAATTCCATAACGGGCGGCCATTTCATCTATCATTTTGTCGGTCACAAACATGGACTGTCTTTCAGTATTCACAAACAAAGCATGGTTACAATCTTAGACTGAAACCATACCTGTACGAATCGGTGAAACCGCATTATACGATAAGCTTTCTATGGCATCTTTCCCGCAGTAGCAAGGATATAATCGCTGGTACGGAAGTAGCGCGAGGCACGTCGAATATCCTCAACGGAAACTCCGGCCAAATCCGCAAGTAGCTGCTGGTCATGGTTGGTCGAACGGCCCAGGTAGTTATCGACTGACAGATAATATGCCTGATTGATAGCGGACAGTTTGGCGCTCATAAGACGACCCCAGATGCGATTCTTCGCACGTTGGAGTTCACTGGGAGTGGGACCGTCAAGTTGAAGTTTCTCAATCTGGAATATGATTCCATCAATCGCTTTTTGGTAATTTTCGCTAGCGGTTGCCATAGAACAATAGTGCCATCCAAAATTCCGATAGAACGTTATAGATGATCCCACCGAGTAGGCTAACCCCTCCCGCTCGCGTAAAGTCAGGTACAGACGTTCCGATAGAATTGAGGAGGCTATTGCCAGAGCTACAGATTCCTCGCTATTTGCCCCAGGTAATGATCCTCCGAGATATATGGCAATCTGTTCCTTTTCCAGTTCAGTGTGAGCGGTAAGCGAAGTCGTTAATGGCGCCGGAGTCTCCGGTGTGGCTGAAGTGTAGCCTGTCGAGGGGCGAGTACCAAGAATGTCACGCGCCCAGGAAAGGACAGTATCAATTGGTTTGCCTGAGGTAATAGCTACAATCACGTTTTCAGGGGAGTAGAAACCGGCATGATGTTGCTTGAGATCCGCTGGTGTTATAGAGCCAATTGTTCTGGGAGAACCCATTATTGGCTGGGAGAAGGCCTTTCCGGCGAATAATGATTCAAAGAACAAGTTGCGGGCTACATTGCGGGGAGAACCTGTTTTCCTTCCCAGTACCGCCATCATTGAACGCCGCACTTTCTCAACTTCAACTGAGTCGAAAGACGGCTCAAAAGCTATCTCGCTAAAAAGCTCAAGTCCTTCGCGAGCGTAGTCATCAATGGTCTCAAATTTCATAAAGGAGTAGCGGCGAGTGGTGTAGCGATCATCGTATGGAATCCAAGGATTGTCGTAGAGGGTTACATTTGCTCCAATCAGAGCCAGATCGTCTGCCAATTGACGGGCGTTGCGGGTTGTAGTTCCCTTCTCAAGGCAGCGATTTACAAAGTCGGTGATTCCAGCTTTTTGTGGAGCTTCATTTGCGGATCGATTTTTACCAAGAACATTAACGGCGAAAACTCTGTTGTCCGGTAGAGACTTAACTATCAGAGTTAGGCCGTTTGGTAGTACCTCATGGTGATAAGTGGCGGGATCATCAAGCTTAAAGCCACCAAACTCTGTCTGAGGATACTCGATCTGATGCCCTGTGATAAGGTCATACTCTGGGAAGGAAACTGTATCAAAGTGCGCTATTACTTCTTCAGCCGATATACTTTCAGGCACGAAAGGAACGGTTCCGGAGTCGCCTACTGGCCTGACAATTGTTGCAATGTAATTTGGTTTAGACAGCCATTTCCTGGCGAC
>QNAG01000215.1 GCA_003641415.1 Candidatus Zixiibacteriota bacterium
GAAAGCAGTACTGTCTCGCCGGGGAAAGCCATTTCAAAGCAACGCTGAACAGCTTCTTTCATCGAACCGGCAAACTGCACGGGAAATTCGCGACCCAACATCTGCAATAGTTTTTCCCGAGCTTCGCCTATGGCAACTACTCCTTTGATTTTCCCCCTGCCGTATTGAATAATCGGCTCATACGATGCGCCCTTATCGCGTCCCCCGGCAATCAGATACAGGGATGACTCTATTGATTGTAACGCATAGCAAACAGAGTCAACATTCGTAGCCTTGGAGTCGTTGATGAAGTTGATTCCGGCAACACTACCCACGTTTTCCAATCGATGTTCTACTCCTGGAAATGTTTTCAATGCATGGTTCATAATATCAGGCTTTACTCCCAGCAACGAAGTAGCTACAACAGCAGCAGCAGCGTTCTGGAGATTATGAGGACCGGGGATAAGAATATCGGTGTAGCTAATTACCTGCTCTTCTTGTCCATCATGTCGCAGGAAAAGTTTACTGTCACGAACGAAAGACACAGCATTGGTAGAATTCTCAGCCGAGAAGAAGATTTGTTTTGCTGAAGTTTTAATTTCAGTCGGATCGGTATTGGCATCGTTCTGGTTAAGAATGAGATAGTTGTCGGAAGTCTGGTTTTCAGCAATACGATACTTAATGCGTTTGTACTCCTCAAAACTCCCGTGGCGATCAAGATGGTCCTCGGAAAGGTTCAAAATCATTGCCACGTATGGTTTGAAATCGGCGACAGTTTCCAATTGGAAATTTGAAACCTCGACCACAGCCACTCCCTCGGGTGGAACCTGGGCAGCGACTTCAGCGAAGGGGCGACCGATATTGCCGCAGACAAACGTCTCGAACCCTGCAGCTTTGAATATTTCGCCAATCAGGGTTGTGGTAGTGGTTTTGCCGTTTGAGCCAGTTACAGCCACTATGCGTCCCCGGCACACCCAGGAGGCAAACTCAATCTCAGAGAAAATTGGTAGCCCCTTCTGACGAATGCGTTGAACGATATCACTGGTGAGTGGAATCCCGGGTGAAATGACAATGTAATCGCACTCAAGGAGATGGTCCGAATGACCGTCAGTTTCAAACGGTATGTTGACGGCTTTAAGTTTATGCAAATGATCTGCCAATGCTGCCGCACTTCCGTTGTCGGATACGAAGGGTCGACCGCCCAGCTCGTAGGCGAGCAGAGCGGTAGCCATGCCGGAGCGAGCCATGCCAACAATGCCGATCCTTCGGCCTCTTATGCGTTCTTCAACCGTCATCGCACCTTCAAAGTAGCCAGTGTCATCAAGGCAAACAGCGCTCCGATAATCCAGAAACGCACTACAACCTTAGATTCCGGCCAACCGAGCAATTCAAAATGATGGTGTATGGGTGCCATCTTAAACACCCGTTTCCCACCACGATATCTATATGACAATACCTGGATAATGACCGACAGCACTTCGATAACGAAAACACCGCCAACAATTACCAGGAGTAATTCCTTTTTGAGCATAATTGCAATTGCTCCCAGTGCCCCGCCCAATGCCAGAGAACCAGTATCTCCCATAAATACCTCAGCCGGATGACTGTTGAACCATAGAAAACCAAGGGCCGATCCGATAGCCGCCCCGCAGAAAACGCTCAGTTCTCCTGTCCCGGGCAGGTACTCAATCTGTAAATAGTTGGAAAAATCCATACGCCCGGTCACATAAGCTATGCCACCGAAAGTCAGGAAACCAAGCCCGCATAAACCGATTGCCAAACCATCGACACCATCGGTGAGATTGACGGCGTTAGATGAACCTGTCAGAACTACTATTATAAATGGGATATACAAAGGCCCGAGGACTAAAATGTAATTCTTGAAGAACGGAATACCAGTAGTGCCATCAAACATCTCCGAAGGTGAGGCGTAGCATAAGAGAAGACCAAACACTACTCCCAGCGTAACCTGTCCAATCAACTTCTTACTGGCCACCATGCCCTTCGGTTGATTTTTGATTACTTTCAGGTAGTCATCAAGGTAGCCAATCAACCCAAGCCAGAATGTCACCAGAAGCGCCATCAGCACATAGAAATTGGAAATATCGGCCCATAGCATTGTAGGGATAATAATGCCAGCTAAAATGATCAGCCCACCCATAGTAGGGGTACCTTCTTTTTTCAGATGTGACTGTGGACCTTCGGCTCTTATCTTTTCACGCACCTGCCTTTTTTTCAACATTCCTATAAACAGCGGACCGAGGATGAGGCTAATGAAGATGGCTGTCGCCATTGCGCCTGCGGTACGAAACGTAATATACCGGAACAGATTTAATCCTGAGATTTGATCGGCCAGGGGATAGAGGAGATAATATAGCATTAGTTATCTTCCTCATTGCGAAAGCAATCAAGAACAGCCTCAAGACCAATTCCACGAGAAGCCTTCAGGTAGACCAGATCGCCGGTATTCAGGATTTCTTTGACGTCTGCTGCACACTTTGCAGCCGAGCTATAGCAAGACAACTTGCTATTGTTAATGCCGTTGGCTTCAGCCTCCTGTGCTATGTACGTCGCCAGTGGGCCGACTATAATCGCTATGTCGAATTCATATTTGGTAAGCAACAAGCCTACTTCGCGATGATATTTTATTGTATCTTTGCCAAGTTCCAACATATCACCCAGTATCAGCACCCGCCGTTTGGAACTTTGTATAGAGAAGAAAGCTTCAAGCCCAGCCCGCATCGAATCCGGGTTTGCGTTATAGCAGTCGGTTAAAAAGGTGATGCCCTGATGTTCTATGAGCTGCCCCCGCATCGGAGCTGTGTCCAGTGAAAGGTTCTCGGTGTCAATCTCATTGAAGTTGTAACCGAGTGTGCGACAAATAGCATATGCTGTCAGCAAGTTATAGACCTGATGTTGACCAACTAACGGCAGATTGAAGCGGTTACCTTCAATAACTACAAGAGTGGTTCCGGATTCCTGGGGCTCCATACTGTCAGGGTAAAAATCAGCCTTCGACTTGATACCAAAGGTGATAAAATTATCCCTGATCTTTTTCATTTCGTTCAATAATACTGAATCATCAGCGTTAATAATTACTGATACTGTCTCATCGGCAGCATGTACGAGCTGTAGCTTGGCTTGGGCAACGTCTTCAACTGAACTTAATGACTCCAGATGCGATGGTCCTACATTGGTGATGGCTACCACCTGAGGCTGGACAATCTTTGCCAAGCGAGGCATTTCGGATTTTGTCGAGATACCGAGTTCAAGCACTGCAACTTCAGCGTTGGAAGGTACTCCGAAAAGGGCCAGCGGTACACCGTAAAGGTTATTGAGATTCCCGGGAGAACGATAGGAATGTGGCTCGACAGAGAGCAAAAGATGGTATGTTAATTCTTTGGATGTAGTCTTGCCATTGGAGCCGGTGATAGCGACAAAACGGGCTCGACTTGTTGCGCGGTAGGCTGCCGCCATAGTCAACATCGCTTCATGACTGTTAGGTACTACCATTACTGGCACATAGCTGGGAATGCTTGTCAAGTCGGGATAGCTGAACTCGGCTACGATTCCACAAGCGCCTTTTTCAATAGCGGCACTTATGTAATTGTGCCCATCGTTCTGTGAACCGCGAATAGCGACAAACAGCTTACCATTACAATCCAAGCGACTGTCGATAGCCACGCCGGTAAACATTTTCGATGCTTCTTTGGTGTTGTGCAGTGTTCCACCGGTGATTGAAGCTAATTTATCAAAACGATAGCTGATCACAATTCCTCGGTTTTCCCTCCAGGTTCAAAACCCATACCGCTCAAAACGACTCGAGCCTCGGCGGCATCATCAAAGGGAGTACGTTTGCCCATAATTTCCTGGTAGTTCTCGCTACCCTTTCCCGCCAACAAAACCATGTCATCAGATTGGGCTTTTTCTAAAATCAACCTGATGGCTTCTTGGCGATCCGGACATATTTCATAGTTGTTGCCCTGCAAACCGGGCTTAATGTCTTCGATAATTGATAGGGGATCCTCGCTGCGAGGGTTATCTGAGGTTACGACAGCAAAGTCTGCGCCCGAGGTAGCTGCCTTACCCATCAGGGGACGCTTTCCCTTGTCTCGATCACCACCGCATCCGAACAAAATCAGCAAACGTCCTTTGGTCAATTCACGTGCAGATTGACAAAGCCGCTCAATTGCATCCGGCGTGTGGGCAAAATCCACCAATATCCCAAATGGTTGTCCATGAACCACAGGAATAAATCGACCCGGCACGGGGTAGGCATCCTCCAGCCCGGCTATTACGTTGTCCAGATCAACACCACTGGCCAACCCGGCTGCGGCTGCGGCAAGAGCATTAATAAGATTGAAACGTCCTGGTAGAGGGAAAGAAACAGTCTTGGTTCCCATTGGTGTGACTATGTCGAATACAGTCCCATCGGGTTTGATTTCGTAGTCGGCGCAATAAACGTCGGCGTTACTATCCTCCAACGAGTAGCTGATATATGACGAGGAGAAATCTCCAAAGAATTGGCGAAATTCAGGAACATCCAGATTGATTACAGCATAGCTGAGCGGACCCTCCAGTTTCTCCATTAACAGAGCTTTGGTTTTCAGATACTCGTCCATCGATCCGTGGAAATCGAGATGGTCGCGCGAGATATTGGTATAGACAGCTACCCTAAAATTAATCTGGTCAACGCGATTGAGTGCCAGAGCATGAGACGATACTTCGATGACGGCATTGACGCAATAATTCTTCTTCATCAAAAACAGCAGACGTTGCAGGTCAAGCGATTCGGGAGTAGTTCGTTCCGCAGGGAAGGTTTCTTTGCCGGTATCATAGATTGTGGAACATACTAAACCAGTCGTCTTGTTGCGTTTTTCAAGAATTCTCTTAATCAGGTAACACACGGTCGTTTTACCGTTGGTACCAGTAACCCCACAAGCTTTTATTCTTTTGCCCGGATACCCGTAAAATACCGCAGCCGCATATGCCATAGCCTTGCGAATATCCGGAACTCGGATATGTGTGGGGATATGGTTGCACTCTTCGCGCTCACCCATCACGGCTACAGCCCCCCGGGCAGCTGCCTGTTCAA
>QNAG01000216.1 GCA_003641415.1 Candidatus Zixiibacteriota bacterium
TATACCCAAGGTCATCAAGGATAATACGATGAAATTGACTGTAGAGTCCAAAACGACAGGGACCATCAGCCCCCGGCATGAAGAAAACCGAACGTTTCCGATCAAAATCATCGGATCTAATTTTCTTTATCATATCACCGGTAGTTACCACGAACGGGAAACACTCTTTACCGGTTGTGAATTTCTTTCCATATTCAAGTGCGAGTTCATCCGGCTCATCTAATACTTTCGCTGTTAGCCCAAAACGCTCAAAAGCTGCGGCAAGGACATAAGCATGATCACACATATTGGGGATATAGATGGTTTTTTCAAACGGTTTGTAGTCATCGCTTCGAATATTGAAGTTTGTTATTGACGTGCTGAACTTATAGAATCGCAGGGAATCAATAAAAGCTTCACACCTGGTTACCAGGCCAGCGTCGGCAGAGTGCTCGTCAATCTCAAGTTGCAAATAAGGTTTGCCTGTCATTTGCTTGTGGAAAAAATGAGTTATAAATGAGTCGGGACCGCAACCAAATGATGTAATATAGACAGCAAATAAGTTGGGGTGTTTTCGGGTATAGTCAGCAACTCTAAGTATCCGCTTACCATACATCCAGTACATAAATGGAAATTCGTCTTTGTTCTCTTTGATAGGAAGGAAATCCATAGGGATAGTTTTGAAACCCAATTCGCGTATTTTCTCCGGGATGTCCATCGACAGCCGTCGATCATAACCATTGTAAGGTCGGCTGACTATTACTATGGCTTTTTCGTCAGGCTTAAGATTATCAATGATGCTTTTACCTTCTTTACGCATCGCTTTAACAAATTGACTATGAGCCCGAGTGCCGGCTTCAATAGCTATCTTTAATTCTTGATTCGTAAGCTCAAGGTCGGAGGCCAATGTTTTCAATTTGTGACTGAGATCATCAAAATCATCGCTGAGCGAGACTGCTGAGTCTATAAATTTGATACCGGCTTTCTTAAAATCGAAGCGGGCATTTATCGATCTCGCAATACTCTGGGAATAAAGGCAAACATAGCTTCCCAGTCGATCCTCCTTCTCATCCTTGGCTATTCTTATCAACGATGGCAGGAAAATAAAATCTACCTTCTTTCTGATAAGCTTGGCAATGTGGCCGTAAACAATCTTGACGGGGAAACAGGTATCTGCTGAAAAGAGTTCGAGCGACTCACTCACTACCTCGGAACTTGAAAGTCCGGAGCTGACAACTTTGAATCCAGCAGCTTCAAAGAAAGCGCTCCAGAAGGGAAAGTAATCATAGAACTGAAGGACCAGCGGAATTCCTATTTTACCGCGAAACCGTTTAGGTTTTGGAAAATCCTTATACTTTCTAAACAGAAATTTCTGACGCAGCTTGGCATAGCTTGGAGGCAATTTCTTTTGTTGAGTTTTTTGTACATCATATTTACCGCATCGTGATCCATAATAGAGAGGCTCCTCGCCCTCTATCAATACCTCGTGAATTTCACACCGGTTGGAGCAGTCCTTACAAGTAAAGGATTTAACGCTATAATGACGTTTATACAGATCAAAACCCCTGAAACCTGTAGTGAAATCAGGTTCGTTGGCTTTCTCAATGGCAAGAATAGCAACTCCAATAGCCCCGGTGACATCGTGGTGGGGTGGGACAGTAATCTTTTTTCGAGTGAGACTCTCAAATGCCGCTACCACAGCCTTGTTCCACGCAACTCCACCCTGGAAGAAAATATGCTCGCCTATGCGACGGTCGCCGACAACTTTGGTTAGATAATTCGAAACTATAGAATACGACAGTCCCGCCAGCAAATCGTTCTTGTTGGCGCCATTGCGCTGGTGTGCAACCAGGTCTGATTCCATAAAAACCGTACATCGTTCTCCGCACCCAACAGGCGACGTAGCATTTAGAGCTAACTCTTCAAAATCCTTTTCAATATTTATGTTGAGCTTCTCGGCCTGTTCCTGTAGAAAAGAGCCGGTACCGGCGGCACAAGCATTGTTCATCTCGAAGTCGATAACAGCACAATTATCAATCGAGATGTATTTGGAATCCTGACCACCAATCTCAAAAATAGTATCTACCGTGGGATCAATACTGACCGCAGCTGTGGCCTGGGCTGTTATCTCGTTGCGCACAATATCGGCTCCAACGAAATCACCCGTCAGGTAGCGACCGGACCCGGTTGTGCCAACCGCGCGAACTTTTACCCGGTCTCCAACTTCCTGGCCAATTTCTTTAAGCCCACGCCGCATTGCTTCAATCGGTCGACCCTCAGTCATTAAATAACGACGAGCTATTACATTGTGATCATTATCGATCAGAACCACATTGGTTGACAACGATCCTACATCAATACCGAGAAAGACATCAAGACCATCAATATCAGAAGGACTATCTTCTAAAGTCACATCATAGTATTTGTTCTCAGGATGATCAAAAGATAGAGGCTCACGACCAGACGGCTCCACACTACGATTATTGAGATATTCTAATAACTTATTCGTATCAAGAGAAACCACAGTATTTTCATTTTCGGCCGCCAGCAAGGCAGCTCCAACTGCGCCAATAACATTGAAGTGCGGAGGAATAACTAACTCTCCGGGTTGCAAATCAAGGATTTCGGTGAAAGCCCTTACCACCCCCGGGTTGGCTGCAACTCCTCCTTCAAAAGCAATTGGCTTTATCATGTTTTTGCCTCTGGCTATGGAACTTTTGAAATTCCTTGCCACAGCAAAACAAAGACCCGCCACGATATCATAATCAGGAGTAGCTACTTGCTGAAGATGAATCATATCAGTTTTGGCAAATACTGAACATCGTCCTGCAATGTGAGGAGGATTCTTCGACTTCAAAGCCAGTTGTCCAAATTCCTCTTCAATGGATATACGGAGTCGACCAGCTTGTTGATCAAGAAAGGAACCTGTGCCGGCTGCGCATTGGGCATTCATTGAAAAATCTTCTACAGTTCCTGTCCGGCCATCAATGATCAATAGCTTGGAGTCTTCCCCTCCCATATCAATCACTGTTCTTACCTCAGGCACTATATGTCGATTACCGCGTGCCAGACTTATAATTTCTCCATAGAACATACCGTTCAAAAGAGTTTGAGCGGTTTTACCTCCAATACCCGTTAGTCCCAAATGGAATGTTTGCTCTTTGAGATCACTGAAGTCGCTATTCAGAAGTTCATATAAAGTCTCAAATGGCTTTCCCTGATAGCGACGATAGACCTCATGGATAATCTGATCCCGTTCCATCAAGACTAACTTTACGGAAACAGAACCGATATCTACCCCAAGTGATAAATCTATAGTATTCATCTTAACAATTATTATTTGTAATGGTGATATATCAAGTTAATTCTTTGAATACATGGCAAACCAATTCCAATTGTTTTAACTCGTGCAGGTTGTATATTCATTTCTTCAGAAGGAGGAAGAATGAAAGTCGTTCTTCAGCGTACAAACGGCGTTGAGGTATGGATCAACGGAAAACTGTTCTCGTCAACCGGAAACGGATTGCTGCTGTTGCATGGCACCAGATCCGGGGACAGCGAAAACGGATGCACCTATCTGGCTGATAAAATAGTCAATTTACGTATTTTCGAGGATGAGGCCGGAAAAATGAACCGATCAATCCGAGATATTGGTGGCGAAATCATGATTGTATCTCAGTTTACACTATGCGCCAACACGAGCAAAGGACGACGACCTTCTTTCAACACCGCGATGGAGCCTGCCGAAGCTGAGCGGCTCTATGATTATTTTGTCAAACTTGTTAAAGATTATGGTCTTACAGTTAAAACCGGCTCTTTTGGAGCCCGGATGGATGTTAAATTCACCAATTGCGGACCGGTAACGTTTATTCTTGAACATGACTCATAACGATTTCAAACTACTGGCAGAAAAGAAGCAACTTGTTCTTGGTTCTGGTTCCCCGCGACGAGCAGCTTTATTGACTGATATGGGCATTCCTTTTTCCCAGATTATCCCCAAACTTGAGGAAAAGCAGCTCAACGAAGAACAACCATATACCTATGCTCAACGACTTGCTGAAGAAAAAGCTCTCTGGGTTGCCAGACATCTGAAACAGGACCAGGTAGTACTCAGTTGCGATACAATTGTAGTTCTCGACAATAATGTTCTTGAAAAGCCCTCTAGTGAAGAGGAAGCCTTTGATACCCTGTCATCCCTGTCTGGGAAACAGCATGTTGTATGTACTGCGGCGGCTTTGGCCACCAGTGACGGAATAATGGCATCCGGCTACGAAACAACTGAGGTCTACTTCAACGATGTGACAAGTGAACAGATAAAGAAATATGTTACCTCCGGCGAGCCTATGGACAAAGCCGGAGCCTACGGTATACAAGGGATGGGAGCCTTTTTAGTTGACAGAATCAGGGGTAATTTGGATAATGTTATTGGCTTACCGAGAAGCCTTTTAGACAAGCTTGCTAAGAAAGTCAAACATATGGTGTAGTGGCGCACTAAGCGCTTAAATATGGGCGAGTTAGAAGTTAAACTTGGAGCGCTACTCAGGCTGGAGCGCGAACGTCAGAATGTCAAGCTTGAAGACTTGGCTGAAAATCTGAGAATCTCCGAAAGTAGTCTGGAATGTATCGAATGCGGTGATGCCAGCGCTCTGCCTTCAGAGATATACTTTAGTTTGTTTGCCAAAAGTTATTCCGAAGCTATTGGTATAGACTACTCAGCGACAGTTCAGGCAATCAAGGAAGATATAGAGGAACATCCTCAAGAGCCAAATACGCAACAGGAAACGCCCAAACAGGACGCTGAAGATACCAATATAACCGAGGAACTTCCCCCCGAGACACACAGTAGCTGGTTAAAAATAAGCAAAAGCACGACACGGCGATTGCTTTGGATCGGGGCGGCGTTGGTGTTGATAATCGGGGGTTATTTTGTTGTGAAGCAATTGCTGAAGGAAATGAAGCTCGAAATCGACTCGTCTGCCGAAACTAATGAAACCGTCGATGAA